>CAKKSJ010000107.1 GCA_919902965.1 Burkholderiales bacterium | reverse complement strand
GACTCTGGCGAGACCCCGCATAAAGCAGATAGATCGGACCTAAAAGCACCATCCAACGTAGCGCACCGGGTGTTCATGGCGATCGGAGGTGGCCGGTCTTTTTTTTACCTTGGTTGAAAGCGCGAAGCGTCCTATTGAGCCCCGGCGTTCTTGATCATGCCTTCCAGTGTTTCCGCCGAGAAGCCGACCATTTTCTGTTTGCCGACCAGGATCACCGGAACGCCCTTGGCGCCGAGTTGGTTCATTTTGGTGCGGGCATATTCGGATTTGTCGATGTCCCATTCCTCGAAGGCGATCTTGCGGCTGTTCATGTAGGCCTTGGCTCGCGTGCAGACGCCGCACCATTGTGCCGACAGGATGGTTACTCTTTTGACTGAGCCGTTATACGCGGAAACCGCGGGGGTGCCAGTATAGGTCTGAATTTTCAGTTTCTCGGTTTTTCCGCTGTCAGGCCGCGGTTCCTTGTCGGTATACGAGACCTTTCCGTCAGCGCCGATGACCTTGTAGATTTCGGCCCGTGCCGGTTGGATCGTGAAGGCGAAGCACAGCACGAGGAAAATCGGCCATAGATTCCCGGACACCACTCTCGCAGCAGTAAGCGCGGCGTCAAACGCATTTGCTAGACGCTCGACAGCCCCTCGGTCGCCTTCAGATGCGGCCTCGATGGAGGCCTTTTGGTTTATACGCCCGCCGAAAACCTCCTTGCGGTATCCGAGGCTAGCGAGCTGCTGTTCAAGTTGACGTGCCAAGTCCAATGATGGGGCGGCCATTAACTTGCTAAGGATCGTTTGAATGCTTTTTGGTGTTTCCATTTCTCCCTCGCAAAGCATTTATAGCCAGCGAATATTGACTTCCCCCTCGACCTGCTTGAATTCCTTGTCTCCGGTGACGAGCTCGGATTTGCGCTCCTTCGCGAGTGCCGCGGCAAAGCAATCTGCGTAGGACATTCTGTAGCGCGTCTTGAATGTTCCCGCTATCCGCGTGATGGGCCAATCCACGCCGATCAATTCGATGCCGAGACCTGTCAAATCGGTCACCGCGCTGTCGGCTTTCACCTCGGAAATTTCTCTGGCGAGGATGTACCAGACCTCGCCCGCGTTTACGATGGACATGTACATCGGAATGCGGTTTTCATGGGCGCTCGTGATTAGGTCGGCGACCTCCTGTCCGGACGCTTCGTCGCCGAGATACGCCAGTACCGCCCACGAATCAAGCACCAGCGCCTTTGGTTTGCGCGGCATTAGAGTTCCCGTTCGCGTTTTTTCTCCGCTGCCAGCGCCGTCAACAAGCGCTTGCCCTTGTATCTTCCGCGCAAATTCTGGATGTAATCGCGCGTGACGGGCGTCAGAATGATTCGATGCGCCTGCTCATCGACCTCCACCTGCACACGCGTGCCCTCCTTGATTCCAAACTTCCGCCGGATCTTGGAAGGAATGACGATCTGGCCCTTGACGGTCATGTAGGAATCCATGAAAATGCCATCTAAATATTGAAAGTATGACATTACCATAAAAGTAAGCCGATTGCATATCGGATTACAGTTGTGGAACGCAGCCCCAACATGGCGTGAGTGTCCGGCACTTCTGACTGAATGGGCGCATTGGCAGTGGGCCAATGCGCTGCGAAGTTGGTCTCCATGCCCCTGAGCGCTGGACGGTGATTGCGTGATGTTGCGTAGCGACGATACCCTGGGCGATTGCCAGCGCATGCGCGTGCCGTTGTCGCGCGCCGAGGGGCGAGCGTAATCTCCGCGGCAGGCGCTGCGCAAGGCCGGCTCCAAGACTGACGTGTATGAAACCTTCCGCCGCATGCTCGCGCGCGGGGAAGTGCCGGACAGCATCGATCATCTTCTGCGGGAAAGCCGCAAGTCCGGCTGAAACGCGCCGTGCAGGTCGAGCGGCTGCTACTCCCGTATCAGCTTTTGCAGAATATCCAGGCGCGCACCCAACTGCACCGAAGGATCGAACAGCGCCCGGCTGCGCGCGCGGCCCAGTTCTCCGAGACTCGCCAAGGCCTGCGCATCGCGGTGGTAATGCAGCACCCGCTCGACAATCGCGTCGATGTCGGCTGGCACGACGCAGACTTCGCTGCCTTCGGCGTAGTAGTGGTTCTGGCGCATTACATCGGAGCACATCAAGCCGACTCCGCAGAGCGAGGCTTCCACGCACGCGGCCGTGGGGAAGCCATCGGTCTTGCCGCCGCCGAGCAGATGCGGAATATTGGGCGAGATGACCATATCCATGCCCGCGTAGAACGCCGGGAAATCGGGTGTCTGTTTGATGCCGTGAAAGTGGATCGTGCCGGATAGCGCGGCGACGTCGAGGTCCTCCGGGCCATAGTTGCCGACCACGTGGAAACGCGCCTGCGGAATCTCCTGCGCCAGGACGTGCGCGGCCGCGATGAACCTGTCATAGCCCTTGTCGCGGCCCTGCGGCATGTATTTGTAGGCGACGAAGCACAGGTCCAGCGTCGCTTTGTCCAGCCCGAAGCGCAGCTTCTTCGGCGGGGCCCGGAAATATTCGTCCGGTATGACGACGCCATAAATCATTTCCACGCGCTCCGGGTCGTAGAAGCTTTTTGTCTTGAGGTATTCGAGGGTCCCGGCCTGGGTGACGATCACCTTGCGCAGTTGATCGTAGGCAAACAGCCGCGCGAGCTTGGCGTCGCTCGCCGCATCGTCGATGCCGAAATCGCCGCCGGGATACAAAGTCATCGCCAGCGGCAATCCCTGCCGTTCCACGTGCGCGAGGAAGGCGTGCGCCGTGCTCAGAAAAACGCTGTAGGCGAGCCTGCTCGCGGGCAGCGGCGTCTCCGGCACGAACTGGCGCACCTGCGCGGCGAGCGCGGGGTGATGCGCTGCGAACAAGGCGTGGTGCCGCTCGAACCCGGGGAGGGTGGTGAGAACGACCGAGCCCGGAATCTGCGCCAGATAGTGACTGAATTCGGCGTAGCGGTATGCCGACAGCGGACTGGGAAAGGCCATGTCCAGTGCCAGCAGCGGAATCGTACGCGGACGCGAGAAGATTTGGTTCAGTAATCCGCTGAGCATTGCCATGGCAGCCGATTATTCGGCCGCCATGGTCCCCTGTCAATCGCGGAGGCCTGCATGGCCCGGGATTTCCGGTCCTGAAAATGATCGAGGCCTATACTTGCGCGGGCGGCGCAGGCGCCGCGGTTTCTCCGGCCGGCTCGATCGCCGTGCGCACCGCGTCGTCGACGTCCTCGAGAAACACGAACTCGATTTTCTGCAGGGCCTCGGCGGGAACTTCTTCCAGATCCTTGCGGTTGCGCGCAGGCAGCATCACCCGGCCGATGCCGGCGCGCATCGCCGCGAGCACCTTTTCCTTGATTCCGCCTACCGGCAGCACCAGTCCGCGCAAACTGATTTCGCCTGTCATCGCAATATCGGCGCGCACTTTTCTGTCGGTGAACAGCGAAGCGAGCGCGATGAACATCGCCACGCCGGCGCTGGGGCCGTCCTTGGGGATGGCGCCGGCCGGCACATGCACATGCACGTCGCTGCGCTCGAACACTTCGGCAGCTATGCCCAGGCGCGCCGCGCGCGACCTGACCAGGGTAAGCGCGGCCTGGGCGCTCTCCTTCATCACGTCGCCGAGCTGCCCGGTCAGGATCAGCTTGCCGCTGCCGGAGTTCCTGCTCGCTTCGATGAACAGAATGTCCCCGCCCACAGGCGTCCAGGCAAGCCCGGTGGCCACGCCGGGCATGCCGGTGCGCAGCGCGACTTCGTTGTCGAATTTGGCCGGGCCGAGGATGTCGGCCAGACCGCCAGCGTCGATCTGCGCCGCGCTGATCTCGCCTTCGGCGATCCTCACCGCAATGCGCCGGCACACTGCGCCGATCTCGCGTTCGAGCGCGCGCACGCCGGCCTCGCGCGTGTAGTCGCGGATGATGGCGATGAGGGCCGCGTCGGAAATTTCCAGTTGCGCAGGCGCGATGCCGTTTTCGGCAAGCTGGCGCCTGACCAGGTAGCGGCGCGCGATTTCGAGCTTTTCCTCCTGGGTGTAGCCGGGAAGATGCACGATTTCCATGCGATCGCGCAGGGGTCCGGGAACCGTGTCGAGCACATTGGCCGTAGTGATGAACAGCACGCGCGACAAATCGTAGGGCACGGCGAGGTAGTTGTCGCGGAAACTGAAATTCTGTTCCGGGTCGAGCACTTCGAGCAGCGCCGCCGACGGGTCGCCGTGGATGCCGGCGCCGGATTTGTCGATTTCGTCCAGCATCATCACGCAGCCGCGCGTGCCGGCTTTTTTCAGCGCCTGGATGACATTGCCCGGGAGCGCGCCGATATAGGTACGGCGATGACCGCGGATTTCCGCTTCGTCGTGCACCCCGCCCAGCGAGACGCGCACGAACTTGCGTCCCAGCGCCCTGGCGATGCTTTGGCCGAGCGAAGTCTTGCCCACGCCGGGCGGCCCGACGAAGCAGAGTATCGGACCGTGACCGTCCGGATTGAGCTTGCGCACCGCGAGAAATTCCAGAATGCGCTTTTTCACCATCTCCAGCCCGAAGTGGTCTTCGCCCAGGATGCGCCTGGCTTCGGCGATATCGATGGCGCTCGCTTCGGGCGCTTTCCAGGGCAACTCGATCAGCCAGTCGAGGTAGGTGCGCACCACCGAATATTCGGCCGAGCCGTCCGACATCCGCTCCAGGCGCTTCAATTCCTTGCTCGCCTGCTTTTCGACTTCTTCGGGCATTTGCGCATCGGCGATGGCTTTTCTGAGCTCGGCAATTTCGGCCGCATTGCCGTCTTCGCCTTCGCCCAGTTCCTTTTGGATCGACTTCAGCTGCTCGCGCAGCAGATACTCGCGCTGGCGCTCGTCCATGCTCGCC
>CAKKSJ010000106.1 GCA_919902965.1 Burkholderiales bacterium | reverse complement strand
CGGAGAAAGTGGACGAACTTATCGTCGGCGGCGGCATCGCCAATACCTTCATGCTCGCGGCCGGCCTGCCGATCGGCAAGTCGCTCGCCGAGGCGGAACTGGTGGAGGAGGCGAAGAAAATCATGGCGGCGATGAAGGCGCGCGGCGCCGCTGTGCCGATTCCGACGGACGTAGTCGTGGCCAAGGAATTGGCCGCGACCGCCGCCGCGACGGTGAAACCGGCCGCGGCTGTGAGCGCGGACGAGATGATCCTCGATATAGGCCCGGAAACCTCGGCGCGGCTGGCCGGGAGTCTGAAGCGCGCCGGCACCATCGTCTGGAACGGCCCGGTGGGCGTGTTCGAGTTCGATCAGTTCGCAGGGGGCACGAAGACCCTGGCGCTGGCGATCGCCGCCTCCCAGGGATTCTCGATTGCGGGCGGCGGCGACACGGTTGCCGCAATTAACAAGTTCGGCGTGGCCAAGGACATCGGCTATATCTCGACCGCGGGCGGGGCGTTTCTGGAATTTTTGGAAGGCAAGAAACTGCCGGCGGTGGAAATACTCGAAGCGCGTGCGGCCGGCTAGAATCGATTATCAAATATGGCAACGCCGCGCGCCCCAGACGCTCGCCGCACCTTGATCCGAAGAAATAAAAGTTTATAATTCGCGGCGGAAGCTGCTGCGGACGAGGTTTCAGTTCTTGCCCGGGTCGCTGAAGTATTCGTGCTCCGCCGTGTTGACCAGGCTGGTGCGCAATTCCACCGGCATGTTTTGGTAGGTCAGCGCGAGCTGGTGCCGGCGCGGCGAAGTCGATTCGGTTTTTGCGCGTCCGCGCCGTGGTTCGGGCAGCTGGTTCCTATTTCTTCGCGCCAGGGCCCGCGGTCGATTCCCGTACGACTAACGATGCATCCACTTCGTGATGATGAACCGCCGGCTGATCGCCCAGGGTTCGCACCAAGTATTCGCCGGCGCGCGTCCATATTTCGTCCGTCGGCAGGTGCATGGTGGTAAGGCTGGGGCGCAAGTGGCGGCTCCACTCCAGGTCATCGAAGCCCATCACCGACAGGTCCTTCGGCACATGCAGTCCGCGCCGTTCGGCTTCGAGCAGCACGCCATAGGCGAGTACGTCGTTACCGCATAATACGGCGGTTGGACTTTCATCGAGCATCAGCAATTTGCGCGCCGCCTGCCGCGCATCATCGAGCCGGTAGGGCGTCTCCACCAGCCACTCAGGCCGCATTTCCAGGCCGTGGTCCGCGAGGGCGCGTTTGGCGCCGGCCACCCGCGCCGAAGCGCGGTCGTTGTTTAACGATAGGGCGGCGACCATGCCGATATCGCGGTGGCCCAGCCCAAGCAAATAGTTGCAGGCACGCCATGCCGCCATCTCGTTGTTGGGGCCCACGGAGGCGTTGGGTTTGTCGGGCTGGTACACGCCGACGTTGATGAACGGGATGCGCTGGGTCACCAACAGCTGCCGCAGCGCGTCGGTGTGTACGTTGCCGCGCAGGATGAGTCCGTCGATGCCGCGACTCACCATGTTCTGCGCCTGCCGATATTCGATCTCCGGATCGTAGCTGTTCGTGGAAAGCACCAGCAGATAGCCTTGCGGCGAAAGGTAACTCTGCAGCGCTTCGATCCCGCGCGCGAACATCGCGTTGTCCACCGTAGGGATGATTGCGCCGATCGTGCGAGTGCGGCGCGAAGCCAGGGCTCGCGCCGCCGCATCGGGAATGTAGCCCAGTTCCTGGATGGCGCGGTCAACGCGTGCCCGCAGCTTCGGACTGACCGAATCGGGATTGTTGAGGGTGCGGGAAACCGAGGCTGTAGATGTCCCGGCGTGTCGCGCTACTTCGCGGATGCCAACTGGTTTGGGCTTCATAATGAAACAGCTTACAGGTAACGGTACACAAAGTACAAGCTCTCGCATCGGCCCATGCGCGGGCGAATCTGCCATTGAAACCTTGGACGAAAGTCAACAACGCAATCTTGACATCCTATCGAGGCCGTTCCATACTTTTGTAACCGGTTACATTTTGATCGCTCACCCGCGAGCGATTTTGTTCACTAAAGGAGGGCAGCAAAATGCAAGTCAAACCGTGCGCTTACGCCGTTCGCTGTAGTCTGGGTCTGGTTGTGTTGGTCGCCGCAAGTCAGGGAGTGTGGGCACAGGATTTCAACTGGAAAAAACACCAAGGCAAGACGATCACTTTCCTTTCAAACAACAATCCGGTGGCCAGCGCAATGCTCAAGCATAAGGGCGAGTTCGAGCGACTCACGGGCATCTCGCTGAAGGTGGATACCTACCAGGAACAACAGATGCGCCAGCGCATGGTCACGGTCATGAATTCCAGAAGCGACGAAGTGGATCTTTTCATGTCGCTGCCGTCGCGCGAGGGCCTGCAGTTTGCCAAGGCTGGCTGGTATGCCGATTTGACCGGCATGGTGAAGAACGCTTCGGCGAAGGATTACGACTTCGCGGACCTTAGCCCGGGACTGGTCAAGGACGCGACCTACAACAACCAGCTGTTCGGTATTCCTCTCAACATCGAGGGTCCGGTGGTGTACTACCGCAAGGACATCTTCCAGAAATGCGGCGTGGCCTTCCCCAAGAATTTGACGGAACTGGAGAGTGTCTCAGCCAAGCTAAAATCGTGCGATCCGGCGGTAACGCCCTTTGTGTCGCGTGGCCTCAAACCTGCACTGCCTTTCACCTACAGCGTATTCCTGCACAACATGGGCGGCCACTATATGAAGGATCGCAAATCGCAGCTGTGCAGCAAGGAAGGCCAGGCGTCGCTGGGTTTGTATGCGCACATGTTGAAAGATTATGGCCCGCCGGGAGTCGTGAACTACAGTTTCTATCAGATATCGTCGCTGTATAGGGAAGGCAAGGCGGCCATGGCATTCGAGTCGTCCAATGAACTGCGCAGCGTCATGGATGGCGGTGCCCGATTGAAGGATACCGGTGTGGCCTTACTGCCTGCCGGATCGGGCGGCTCTCATCCGACTGTCATCGGCTGGACGATGTCGGTTTCTGCGTTCAGCAAGAACAAGGAAGCCGCGTGGTATTTCATTCAATGGGCGACCGGCCGCGCGATGCAGGAAAAGCTGGCGTTGGACGGAATCGCGCCGCCGCGCACATCCGTAGCAAATGGAAAGGATTACAAGGTCTGGATGGATCAAGCGCCGGTGCGCCGCGAGTGGGTCGCGGCGCTAGACGAAGCCGGCCGCACCGGTACTGCGGAAGTGGGCTATCCTATTGTCGCCAACCCGGCGTCGCGCGAGCATGTGGGGCAAGCCGTGAATGAGTTGCTGC
>CAKKSJ010000105.1 GCA_919902965.1 Burkholderiales bacterium | reverse complement strand
CGCTTCGCCCCATCAAACGACGGCGGAATCCTCCAAACGCCACCCCTTCCGGATCGGAGTTTCTCTTGTTCCAAGTCCGAATACTCGATCAGGCCATATGGCGGATCGGTCACCACTGCATGCAGCGAGTTTGCAGGCTGACGCTCGAACCAGGAAAGACAGTCGTCCCTGACCAGGGTCGCTTTTCCCAATTGAAAGGTACGCGGCGCGGCCTTTGCGGCACTTGGCGCAGGTTCGTACGAAAACCCTTTGAGAACGTACTGAGCTCGATCCATCCGGGCGAACAACGCGGGCGTATTGAGCTGCAGATACGATCTCACCGACGACGCCGGTACGGTCCCAATCATGGTGGTGACCTGCTGCGTAATCTCGGACACCGACGCACCACGCGGGCGCGCTTCGAGCACCCGCACGATGGCGTCGCGTACTTCTCCTGGGCGTTTTCTATTCATCACCGGCTGCGTTGAGCAATGACACATGTTAGTCATTTGACGTCTGGACGTCAATTGCCTTTAGAGCTTCGCGCGCAGATAGGCGGACCATCCCGGTCCGCATTGAAAGGTGCTTTTTGCCCTTTACGCGTAAGCGATCAATGTACCCCGTCCTTGCCGAAACGTAATGATTGTGCTTAAAAGTAGCGAATCGGTAGGCACAACAAGTTGAGGCGCTCCCGCATTTACGCAGACAGAAACGACGCTGCCCATCAGGTTACCAGCGGAGCCAAGCGATGGAGTACTTCGTCAATGATGAAGCCTGGCGCCATCTCAATTCGCTTGGCACCACGCTCCCGCAGAGCGACAGTTCGCGGCTGATTACAGATGATCACTCCCGTTGTTCGGGTTCCGGCCCCCATAAGCGTTACCGCAAATCCCTGGCTTCTCGCCAGGGTAATTCCGCTACTGATTGGGAGGACGATCGCCAAGTTGTCGTCGGCGGGCGAAAGCACAAACACGAACCGTTTTCCCGCCTGCTCTTTACCTCGGGTCGGATTGAGGTCCATGTGAAAAATCTCGCCACGGCGGGGCAACTTTACCGCCACGATCACGGCTCCTCGCTCGGCAAGCTGGAAAACTCAAGCCATTCACGATCATGCTCCAGCTTCAGCAAACGATGCTCGGCCAGCAGTTCTTTGAATGTGAATTTCCGTGTTGGCGCTACCATCAGACGCCCGTCTGATACTTCCAGCGACACTTCATCGTTTGCTTCGAGCCCCAGGGTCTTGAGCGTGCTCGGCGGAATGGGCAGCGCGATTGACCCTCCCCACTTGCGTAACTTGGCGGTTTGCATGGCGGAAACCTCTTTTGTAAAGTGATACATTTATATCACAATAGGCACTCAATGGAAAGAGGTTGCTCCCGATTTCCCGCCCTCACAGTTGAAGCATGCCGAAACCTGCGAAGACACCAACGACGCCAACGCCAGAGATTCACTCCCCCTCCGCAGCAACGCACCGAGCAGAGCACTTCCCGCAGCACGTCACGCCGATCCACGCCCGAGATCAAGAGCAGTTCCCTTCAGCCCCTCGGAGCGACCTTGTCTACGTCGCGCCCCATAGTCGCCAGTAACCCGGCAAGCCGGACAGGGATGTTCTCGTCGAACTTTACCTTCATGCAAGCGAGGGGGCGGGCGGAATCGGCAAATCCTCTTCCGCGGAAGCTGCCGATTGAAGATCTTTCTCGAAAACGGCTACCTGCCACAACTACGCCACACGTTCCCTCCCTCGGCAGCGCTGACGGACAGCCGGCGCGCGCTCGGTCAGATCGAGATCACCGGGGGAACAGTCGAGTCATCACGACCCGCGCGCGGTGCGAGATTGGTGTCGAATGTGGCGAATTCATCGCAGCCGGCCGCCAGCGCGTGGTGAAGCGCGACAGCGAAGTCCCAGCCTTGCCGCATTTTCCTGGCCGCCGCGACAACTGCCGCCTGCTCGCCAACGACGGCATTTTCCAGTATCGCAAGTTTTTCCATCGCGTCCGCAATCGCTTTGGGTGAATACCGGTATCGCGAGCGCAGCACCCACTCCAATTCAAGAACGACCGTAACCGGAATATATACTGGCTGAGCGCTCAGGAAATCCTGAGCACGCTTTCCCTGTGCCGCGTCATCCTGCACCAAGGCGCGCACCAGCACGTTGGTATCCAGCGCGCTCATGCAGTCAGTCCTTGTAGCCCGTGACCCGCATGTCCTTCACCGGCACGCGCGGGCCGGAATACTTGAGGATTGCCTGGATCTCGGAAAGCCTTGCGCTATTCTTGACCGGTGCCGGAGTGATGCGCGCGCCTTTGCCTTCGACGCGGATTTCGACGCGCATTCCCGGCTTTAACCCGAGCGCCTTTCGCACGGCAGCGGGGAGAACGATCTGTCCCTTGGTTGATACAAGCACGGCGCTCATCGTTTGCTCCAAGTGTTTTACCAGGTAGGTATTATACCTCAGCTGACATCCCGGCCCACAATACACGCCCCCGCGCCGGCCTACATCTGGCGGAACAGGTCGGCGTACACGCGGCTGACGGGCAGGGTTTCCTTGCGCTGTTTCAGCCGCAGCGACAGCCGACCGGCATCATCGCGCACCGCAGCAGCGACCTCTGCCATGTTGACCACAGTGCCGCGATGAATCTGCCTGAACCGGTCCTGCGGCAACTGCGCGAGGAGCTCCTTCAAGGGCGTGCGGATCAGGAGTTCGGCGTCGCGCGTAACCACGCTGGTGTACTTGTCGGCGGCCTGGAAATAACAAACTTCGCCGATCGGAATCATGCGCACCGCGTTGCCGGCGCCGGCGCGGACGATCTTGAGCGTAGCCTCACCAGGCCCCGTGCCTGCGTTCGCCGGCGCTGCGCCCATCAACCGCTGTAGCTTCGAGACGAGCAGCGCGAGATCTTCCTTCGGCGCCGCCAGCTGCGCTTTCAAGCGCTCGACCGCCTTTGCGAGGCGCTCGGCGCTGACCGGCTTCAACAGGTAATCGACGGCCGCGAGTTCGAACGCTTTCACGGCATACTCGTCATAGGCGGTAACGAACACAATCCGAGGCACCGGCTCGCCTTCGTTCAGCCGGTCGGCGAGTTCCGCCGCGACCTCCAGCCCCGTGAGCCCCGGCATGCGTATGTCGAGGAAAGCCACCTCCGGGCGCTCGGCTTCGGCCAGGCGCAGCGCCTCGATGCCGTTGGGTGCGAGCGCGATCACCTGCAATTCCGGCCAGGCAAGCGCGAGCGCGTTCTTCAGGCCCTCGGCGAGCAGCGGTTCGTCTTCGGCGATGAGCGCGCGCGGATTCATGCTTGCCAGGGCAGGTGCAGCGTGATGCGCACGCCCCCGCACGTATTTTCGGTGATCTCAGCCTCCGCCGCGCCGCCATAGACCGCGGCCAGGCGCTCCTACACGTGGAGCAGGCCGACGCCGGTGCCGCGGGTGGAAGCGGCGCCAAAACCCAGGCCGTCGTCTTCCACCGCCAGAATGAGCTGCTTGCCGTCGGCGCTGGCGGCGACGCGCAGCTTGCCGCCGTCGATCTTGGGCTCGAGGCCATGCTTGATCGCATTCTCCACCAAAGGTTGCAGCAGCATTGGCGGCAGCTTGGCGCCGGCCAGCGCATCAGGTAAATCCAGGGAGTAGGCGAGGCGCGGCCCCATGCGGATGGCAAGGATCTCGAGATAGCCGCGCAACAGCGCGAACTCCTCCTCGAGCGTGCACAGGTCCTTGCGCGTCGAGGCCAGCGTCGCGCGTAGGTAGGCGTCCAGGTGACCTAGCATCATTTGCGCGCGCGCCGGGTCCGAGGCGATCAGCGCCTGCAGATTGGCCAGGGTATTGAACAGAAAATGCGGTTCGATCTGCGCCTGCAGCAGTTTCAGGCGCGCTTCGGCGGCCACGCGCTCGCTGTGGGCGAGACGCTCGCGCGACCAGAAGACGAAGGTGCCACCCAGGCCCGCACCCGCGGTGAGCGCGAGGAAACCGAGCATGGCGTTCAGTCCGAGATGCCCGAACCTCGAGGGCTCGCCGAGCAGCAGCATGGCGAGGAAACTCCCGCCAAACCAGGAAAAAGGCGCGGCCAACAGCACCAGGACGATCATCGGCACCAGCGCGGGGGCGCCCCGCGGCCACAGCCGGCGCCGCGGAAGATCGATCGCGGCATAGGTGAGCAGGCCGATGCACTGGCTGAACACCAGGTTGGTGCCGAATCCCTCGTTGCCGAACGCGGTGAGTGCCGCCGCGATCAGCGTGTTGAACGCCATGACGCCGATCACATAGCGCGGCACGTCGGATTTGGCGGGGATGTGCATCGGACCTCGGTCGGATCAGCGCGCGCCCGGAGCGCGGCGCGATTCCAGTTTGCGCATTTCGTCTTCGACCATGCGCTCGCGCAGCCCGGTACCGGACAAGTATACCGCAAGGCCATGGATGGAGAGGCCGATGGCCCAGCCACCGAGTGGAAACTGAAACCACGGGTAAGCCGGCGTGGTCCGCTGGTTGATCACAAACAACAGCGCGTTCACGGCGATAAATACCGTGAGGTGCACCAAAAAACCGAATTTCGCGCCGGCGCGGCGGCGGGCAAGGCGGACGAGTTGTTCGTGTTCCATGATAGTTCCTTCCGATGGTATGAGGACAGGGGACTTCAAATCAGGCCAAACGCCTTTGTTCGTGACGGAGGCAGTTTCCACGGCGTGCATGCACCCGGCCACCGAATTGCGACGAAACGCCGGAATCGCGGAGCGAACCCGCGCTCCGGCGCGACGGACCGTGCGCGCCGGCGCCGGCCGCATCCGCTTCCAGGGGCCGCTTCCCTTGCTCAAGCAAAGCTCGTTTCGCCCGCGCGTATCCAATAGAATGATCGTATTGGCGATGACCCGGCGGCGCGATTCGCTGGACCGCCGGAATTTTCTGCTACCTCGCCATCTATTCCTGACTCATGAGCACCGACCTCGCCCTCGCCCGCCTGCTGCAACTCGCCAGCCCGACTCTGCCGGTGGGCGCCTACAGCTATTCGCAGGGTCTGGAGGCCGCAGTGGAGGCCGGCGTCGTGCGCGATGCGGCGAGCGCCCAGGCCTGGATCGGCGACGTGCTCGCCTATGCAGTGGCGCGGCTGGAAGCGCCGGTGTGGTGGCGCCTGCACGCGGCCTGGTCGGCCGGCGATATGGAAGGGGTGGCGCGCTGGAATGACATTTTCCGCAGCACGCGCGAGAGCGCCGAATTGCGCGCCGAAGCATTGCAGATGGGCTATTCCCTGCAGCGGCTGCTGCTCGAAATCGGCGAGTTCGACGAACACTCGCTGGCGCAGCTGCGCGACATCGCGAACATCACGTTTCCCGCGGCGTTCGCGTTCGCGGTGGTGAAGTGGGAAATTCCGGCGCGCAGCGCGCTGATCGCCTATTTGTGGGCCTGGCTGGAGAACCAGGTGATGGCTGCGCTGAAATCGGTGCCGCTCGGCCAGACCGAGGGCCAGCGCCTGCTGCTTGCGCTGTCTGCGCAATTGCCGGTCATCGCCGATAGCGCCTGCGCGCTGGGGGATGAGGACTTGTGCAATTACACGCCCGGCTTCGCCATACTGTGCAGCCGGCACGAGACTCAGTACAGCCGCCTGTTTCGTTCTTAGGAGAAATGTTTGACATGGGTAATACGCAATTCGTGAACGCCGAACCGCGGCGCGCCAATCCCTTGCGCGTCGGCATCGGCGGGCCGGTGGGTTCGGGCAAGACCGCCCTCACCCTGTCGCTGTGCCGCGCGCTGCGGGACAAGTACCAGCTCGGCGTGGTCACCAACGACATCTATACCGAGGAAGACGCGCAATTCCTGGTGAACAACGGCGCGCTCGCGCCCGAGCGCATCCTCGGCGTCGAGACCGGCGGCTGCCCGCACACCGCGATACGCGAAGATGCCTCCATCAACCTCGAAGCGGTGGCACGGCTGAACCAGCGTTTCCAGGACCTGGACATCATATTCATCGAATCCGGCGGCGACAACCTCGCCGCCACCTTCAGCCCGGAGCTCTCGGACCTGACGCTTTATGTGATCGACGTCGCCGCCGGCGACAAAATTCCAAGAAAAGGCGGTCCCGGGATCATCAAGTCCGACCTGCTGGTGATCAACAAGATCGACCTCGCCCCCATGGTCGGGGCGTCGCTCGAGGTAATGGAGCGCGACGCGAAGAAAATGCGCGGCGAACGCCCGTTCGTATTCACCAACCTCAAGACCGGGTCGGGCCTCGCCGGCATCGTCGAGTTCATCCAGCGCCAGGGACTGATGCAGTGATCCCCCGGCCGGGGGCCTGCGCGGTGTCGAAGCGCAAGATCGGCGCGGCTAGCCGCTGTTGCGCAGTCCCGCGGCGATTCCGTTGATGGAGAGGTGTATGCCGCGCTGGGTCATGGCGTCGGTGTCGCCGGCGCGATAGCGGCGCAGCAGTTCGATCTGCAGGTGGTTGAGCGGATCGAGATAGGGAATGCGGCTGCGGATGCTTTGTTCGAGCTCCGCATTGTCGGCGAGCAGGCTCGCCTGCCCGGTGATCTGCCACAGATAGCGAATAGAATTGTTCAACTCCGCGCCGATGCGCGCCAGCACGGATTCGCGCAGCACCGCATCCTCGAGCAGCTCGGCGTAGCGCGCGGCGATCGACAGGTCGGCCTTGGCGAGCACCATGTCCATATTGGACACGATGCTGCGGAAAAACGGCCAGTCCCGGTACATTTGTCTCAGGGTGTCCATGCCTTGCGGGTGTTCGGCGAGCCAGGCCTCGACCGCACTCGCGAATCCGTACCAGCCGGGCAGCAGCACACGGCACTGCGCCCAGCTGAACACCCAGGGAATTGCGCGCAGATCCTCGATGCGCCAAGTCGCTTTGCGCGCAGCGGGCCGGCTGCCGATATTGAGTTGGGCGATCTCGGCGATGGGCGTGGTCATGCGGAAGTAGTCGACGAAGCCGGGCGTCTCGTAGACCAGTTCGCGATACGCCCGATAGGCATGCGCACTGAGCGCGCGCATCACCTCCTCGTAGCGCCGCGTCGCTTCGCTCGAACCCTGTGCATGCAGCAGGCTCGCCTCCAGCGTGGCGGCGACCAGGGTTTCCAGGTTCTCGCGCCCGAGCTCGGCGTCGGCGTATTTGTTGTCGATGATTTCGCCCTGCTCGGTCAGGCGCAGCATGCCGTCTACGCTGCCCGGCGGCTGCGCCAGGATGGCGGCGTAGGCGGGTCCGCCGCCGCGGCCGACCGAACCGCCGCGGCCATGAAACAGGCGCAGGCGGATGCCGCAGGTGCGGAATACCTCCACCAGATTCGTTTCGGCCTGGTACAGCGCCCAGTTGGCGGTAAGATAGCCGCCGTCCTTGTTGCTGTCGGAATAGCCGAGCATGATCTCCTGCACGCGTCCGCGCCCCTCGACCCAGTCCCGGTAGGCATCGAGCGCGAACGCCGCAGACATAATGCTGCCGCAGCCGGCAAGGTCGGCGATGGTCTCGAACAGGGGGACGATATTCAGCGCGAGGCGCGCCGGCTTGCCCGGCAGGAGCAGCCCGACTTCTTTCAGCAGCAGGCCGACTTCGAGCAGGTCGCTCACCGACGCGCAGTTCGAAACAATGTAATTCTGGATCGCCGCTGCGCCGAAGCGCGCGTGCACGTCCGCCGCCGCCTGCAGGATCTCGAGTTCCCCGCTCGCGAGCGCGCTGTATTCCAGATGGCGCGAATACAGCAGACGCGGTCCGGCCAGCTCGCGCCTGAGCAAGTCCACCCGCTCGGGCTCGGCGAGCATGGCGTAATCCGGGTGCACGCCCGCAAGACGCAGCAGTTCCGCCACCACCGGTTCGTGCACCGCCGCATTCTGGCGCAGGTCCAGCGAGGCCAGATGAAATCCGAACACTTCGACTGCGCGCATGAGTGGCAGCAGCCGCCGTTCAGCCAGCGCCGTGGAGCCGTGGTTGGCGAGCGAGTTCGCGATGATTTCGAGGTCCGCGCGCAATTCCGCGCTCGAACCGTACGCCAGCCCGCTCGCCTGCGGTTCGCGCGGCGGCACGTAGCCGCAGAGCGTGCGTGCGCTCGCCGCCAGGCGCGCGTAAATGCCGATCAGCGCGCGGCGGTAGGGCTCATCCTGGCGGAACGGGGATTCATCGCCCGCAGCATCGGCGAGCGCCAGGAGCCCGGGTGTGACGCTCACCAGCCGCGCGGCGATGGAGAGCTCGCCGCCGAGCAGGTGAACTTGCTGCAGAGTGTGCGCAAACGCGAGCCGCGCCTGTCGCTGGATCGCGAGCTGCAGCACGTCCGCGTTGACATAGGGGTTGCCGTCGCGGTCCCCGCCTATCCAGGAACCCATGCGCAGCAGCACAGGCAAATGCCTGGCCGTGCCGGTATGCGCGGCCAGGCTGCGCTCCATTTGCGCGTACAGCTGCGGAATCTGGGCGAGGAAGGTGCTGCGGTAATAGGACAGCGCATTGTCGATTTCGTCCTCCACGCGCAGCTTGGTCAGTCTCAGCATCGCCGTCTGCCACAGGGTGAGTATCCAGGTGTAGATCTCCTGCTCTATTTCCTCCTGCTCCTGGGGCAACAACTGCTCGCGGTCGCGCCGCTCGAGCAGCCGCGCGATTTCGCGCTCGCAGTCGAGCGTGCTCTTGCGTTTCACCTCGGTCGGATGCGCGGTCAGCACCGGACTCACCAGCGCGCCGTCTATCCAAGCCTGCAGCGCCGCCGCCCCCACGCCGGCCGCATTCAGCTGTGCCAGCACACGCGCGAGACTGCCCTCGCGCGGCGGCCGGCCCTCGCGCAGGCCTGCACGGCGCTTGCGCTTCTGATGGCGGTCCTCGGCGATATTTTGCAAATGCAGAAAATAGCTGAACGCGCGCACCACATCCAGATTCTGGCGCCGCGACAGGCCGTCGAGTATGCCGGTCAATTCTGCGCGCACCGCAGCGGCCTCGCCCGCTTCGGCGCGGCGAAAGCGCACCGCAGTCTGGCGCACGCGCTCTATGAGTGCATAGCCGGCCTCGCCGGTGCGCTCCTGCAACACCCGGCCCAGCAGACGTCCGAGCAGGCGCACGTCTACGCGCAGTTCGGAATCCAGTTCGGTCTTGTCGTTCACTCAGACCCGCCCCAACACGCGGTCGGCGACAAAGGGGTTGGACTCGCGCTCCGCGCCGAAAGTCGAAGTCGGCCCGTGTCCGGGGACAAACGTCACGTCCTCGCCCAGCGGCCAGAGCCGCTCACGGATGGAGTGGATGAGCGCGGCGTGATCGCCGCGCGGCAGGTCGGTGCGCCCGATCGAACCGGCGAACAACACGTCGCCCACCAGCGCCAGCCGGTACTCGGGGCTGAAAAAAACCACATGGCCGGGCGTGTGCCCCGGGCAGTGGCGCACCTGCAGTTCCACTGCACCGAAACGCACGGTATCGCCGTTTGCGAGCCAGCGCGCCGGCGTGAAAGCCTGCAATTGCGGAAAACCGAAGCGCAGGCCCTGCGCGGGCAGGCCTTCGATGAGGAAGCGGTCGTCGACATGCGGACCTTCGATGGGCAGGCCGAGTTCCTGCGACAGCTGCGCGGTTGCGCCGCAGTGATCGATGTGGCCATGGGTAAGCAGAATTTTCTCCAGTTCCACGCCCTGCTGTTGCACCGCATCGAGTATCAGTTCCAGGTCGCCGCCCGGATCGACCACGGCGGCTTTGTTGGTCTTTTCGCACACCAGCAGCGAACAATTCTGCTGGAACGGGGTGACCGGAATGATGGTGACTTTCATGCGCTCTCGAGAAGACGGGGAACTCTGGCGGACTACGGCTCCGATTCTACCCTTTCGGCCGCGGCGCCCGCGCGCGGCCGGCGCGGGATCAGAGCATCTGCAGCGAACTTGCGCTCTTGGGCGGCGCAAACAATTGATCGAGCTCGGCCAGTTGTTCCGGCGCGAGCCGGTGTTCGAGCGCAGCGAGATTTTCCTTCAGCCGTTCGCGCCGGCCGGTTTTCGGGATCGCGATCACATCGTCCTTTGCCAGCAGCCAGGCGAGCGCGGCCTGCGCCGGCGTCACGCCGTGGCGCGCGGCGTACCCCGCGAGTTTGCGGTTTCCGATTAGCCGCCCCTGCTCGATCGGCGAATAGGCCATCACCGGCAGGCAGCGCTCGCGCAGCCAGGGCAGCAAATCCCATTCGATGCCGCGCCGCGTAAGGTTGTAGAGCAGCTGGTTAGTCTGCACCGCCTCGCCGCCGGGGGCGCGCCACAGTTCCTGCATGTCGGCGAGATCGAGATTGCTGACGCCATAGTGCCGGATCTTGCCGGCCTCCTTGAGGCGCATGAAGGCCTGCAGCGTCTCCGCCAGCGGAACACTGCCGCGCCAGTGCAACAGATACAGATCGATGCGGTCGGTCTGCAGCCGGCGCAGGCTGCGCTCGCATGCGGCGGGGGCGCCCTGCGCCGAGGCATTGTGCGGATAGACCTTGCTCACCAGAAACACTTCGTCGCGCCGGCCCGCGATCGCTTCCGCGATCAGTTCCTCCGAGCGGCCGCCGCCGTACATTTCAGCGGTATCGATCAAGGTCGCACCCATGTCCAGGCCCAGGCGCAGCGTAGCAATCTCTTCTGCGCGCGTAGCAGGATCGTCGCCGATGTTCCAGGTGCCCATGCCGAAGGCGGGAACGCGCTCGCCCGAAAGTAGGGTTACGGTTTTCATGTACTACTCAAATACAGACCGGAAAAAGCACCGGGCGCGGCATTGCCTGTCTTCAGAGCCTCAGCGGGACAAATGCCCAACTGCAACGCTCTTTCGGCCCTTGCTCGTAAGCATGGCGTCGGTTGGCATTGAAAACTCCTTTGATCCTCGACTACGCAACTTCCAGTAACGCAGCGGGATTCTTTTGTGCGATCAGAAGCAGCGTACGGGCGGCGCCCGAAGGAGCGCGTCGGCCTTGTTCCCACTCTTGAAGTGTGCGAACGGAAACGCCGAGAAGCTGGGCGAATCGGGACTGAGAGAGGCCGGTACTTTCGCGAATGGCAGCGACGGGCGGC
>CAKKSJ010000104.1 GCA_919902965.1 Burkholderiales bacterium | reverse complement strand
ATGCGTGCGACGACCTCGGCCATGGTCAACCCTTCCCTTTTCAATCGTTGGACTTCTTCTATCTGGCTTATCGCTTCCTCAGGAAAATACCCCATCATTTTTGCATCGCCTTCTTCAGGCTGGGGTTGTTTGAGGATAGGCTTGGACAGCAACCCTAACTTAATGTAATTGTTTAGAGTAGCCCTGGAAATTCCTGTTTGATCTAATATTTCTTTACTTGATTTCATTCTGATAAAGCGCATGCCTGATTTCGGGCTATGTCTTTTCCTCAGTAATTTATACTGTATAATTCATAATTTAGACAACTGTATAAGTTTTGTCAAGCAATATTTAGACAGTTAAACCCGGCTTCGATTTGCCGTCTACCCGGAGCGTTCTGCCGCTGCCATGCTCCGGTCTGATCCGCCCGATAACGCCGCTTAATTTCGTGTGGACAAGTCGCTTAAATTTTCAGATACTGTATGAATATACAGTTTTTGGAAAAGCCATGTCCGGCCTCCCCGTCGAACTCCATCAGCATCCCGGCATCTGGCGCGGCGGCGAACTCGCACGTACCGGCTGTCCGGGCATAGCCAGCGGCTTCGCGGCGCTGGATGCCGAGTTGCCGGGTGGCGGCTGGCCTTGCGGCGCACTCACCGAAATCCTGCCGCAGCATGAAGGTATAGGCGAGCTGCGCATTCTCGGTCCCGCGCTGGCCCAGCTTGCCAGCCGGAAAAAATTCATCACCTGGATCTCCCCGCCCCATCTGCCCTACGCACCCGCGCTCGCCGCCGCCGGCATCGCCCTCGAGCGCATCCTCATCGTCAAAACCACCAGGGACAGCGACAGCCTGTGGGCGACGGAACAGGCCTTGCGTTCGGCTGCGTGTGGCGGTGTGCTCGCCTGGCCGCGCGACATCCGCTACCCCCAATTGCGGCGCCTGCAGCTTGCGGCCGAGGATGGTCGTTGCCTCGCCGTGCTGTTCCGAGCCACCGAGGCCGCGCGCGAGCCCTCGCCCGCGGTGTTGCGCATTGCGCTCGCCACCTCTGCCGGCGGGCTCGCCTTATCGATTCTGAAACGCCGGGGAGCGCCGCTCTCCCGGCCGATTTTTCTGCCTGCGGCGCCGCCGGCAGCCGCAAACCGCAGTACTTCTACAGGATTCAATATTCATGTTGTGGATAGCCTTGCATCTGCCGCAACTGCCGCTGGAAGCATTTCAGCGCGGTTTGCCCTCGCCTGAGCCCTGCGCAGTCGCCGAGCGGCAACGCCTGCTCGCCTGCGACGGCAAGGCCGCCGCACGCGGCCTCCACGCAGGGATGCCGGTCACGGCGGCACTCGCGCTCGCGCCGGGCCTGCGCCTGCGCGAACGCGATGCGTCGGCCGAAACCGAGGCCTTGCTCGGCATCGCAGCCTGGGCGATGCAATGCACGCCCAATGTCGCACTCGATTTTCCCGACATGGTGCTGTTGGAGGTCTCGGGCAGCCTGAAGCTGTTCGGCGGCCCCGGAGAGATCGCGGCGAGGCTGCGGCAGGGACTCGTCGCCATGGGCTATAGCGCGCGCCTCGCCGCCGCACCCACGCCGCGCGCCGCAGTCTGGTTCGCGCGTTCAGGCAAACCTTGCCTGATAGTCGATACCGACTTGCTCGAGAACGAACTATCCGCCCTGCCCCTGTCGGTGCTGCATTGCGCCGACGAAGAAGCGCTTGCGTCCGTCGGTGTAAGCAACATAGCCGATCTGCTGGCATTGCCGCGCGGCGGGCTGGCGCGCCGCTTCGGCCAGAACCTGCTGGACACTCTGGACCAGGCCCTGGGCCGCCTGCCCGATCCGCGCGGTTTTTGCGTGCTGCCGGAGAAGTTTTGCGCTGCGATCGAACTGCCTGCCGAAGCCACGCAGGCCGAAGCCCTGCTGTTTGCGGCGAAACGGCTGCTCGTGCAACTCGAAGGCTTTCTCGCAGCGCGCACCGCCGGCACGCGGCGCTTGCTGTTAAGCCTCAGGCATCGCGCCGCGCCCGCCACGCGCATAGAACTGGGCATGGTCGCCGCCTGCCGCGAGGCCGCGCACTTCGCGCTGCTGCTGCGCGAGCAACTGCAGCAGACAGCCTTGCCTGAGGCGGTGCGCGCCATCTCACTGGAAGTACAGGCGATCGAACCGCTGGCACATGCCAATCAGAGTCTTTTTTCCGATGCCTTGCGCGAGGAAGGCAATTGGCCGCGCCTGATCGAGCGCCTGCGCTCGCGCCTGGGCGCTGCAGCAGTGCACGGCATAGCCCTGTGCGCCGATCATCGGCCGGAACGCGCCTGCGTTCATCTGGATCGCGCCAGCGCTCATCTGGATCGCGCCAGCGCTCAGGCCGAGCCCGGGGCAAAGCAGCTCGCGCTCGACTTCGATCTGCGTCCGTTCTGGCTGCTGGAGCGGCCGCAGGCGCTGGAGGAAATGGAAGCTGTCCCCTGTCATCACGGGCCGCTGAAGCTATTGGCCGGCCCGGAGCGCATCGAGTCGGGCTGGTGGGACGGCGCCGACCTGGCGCGCGATTATTTCATTGCCCGCACTGCCGACGCAGCGCTGCTGTGGGTCTACCGCGAGCGCAGCCCCGCCGGCGCCTGGTATCTGCACGGCATTTTTTCCTGAGTTTCACCATGGATTCCGCATTGCCCGCCTACGCGGAGCTACACTGCCTGTCGAATTTCAGCTTTCTGCGCGGCGCGTCCCATCCGGAAGAACTCGTCGCCCGCGCGCAGCAACTCGGTTACAACGCGCTCGCCCTCACCGACGAATGTTCCTTCGCAGGTGTGGTGCGCGCGCACACCGCCGCCAAGGAATGCGGCCTGCCCTTGATTCTCGGCAGCGAAATCCAGCTCGCAGATGGCCCGCAACTGGTGCTGCTCGCCACCGGGCGCGAGGGCTACGGCAATCTGTCCGCACTCATCACTCTCGGCAGACGTCGCGGTGCCAAGGGCAACTACATTCTGGAAACGAAAGATCTTGATCAGGGCCTGCCCGGCTGTCTCGCCCTGCTGGTGCCGGGTGCAGTGCCCGATGTTGCACAGGCGCGCTGGCTCGCCGAGCGCTACGCCGGGTGTGCCTGGATCGCTGTGGAGCTGCTCAGCGGGCCGAACGACAGAGCACGCCTCGCCGCGCTGCGCGAACTCGGCCAGGCTTGCGGCCTGCCGCTGGTCGCGACGGGCGACGTGCACATGCATGTACGCTCGCGGCGCAAACTGCAGGACACGCTTACGGCCATACGCTTATGCAAGCCGCTTGCGCAATGCGGCCGCGCGCTCTACCCGAACGCCGAACGCCATCTGCGCCTGCGCCTGCGCCTGGCGAATCTGTATCCGCGCGAACTGCTCGAAGAAACCGTGCGCATTGCTGCGCGCTGTTCCTTTTCCCTGGCTTGCCTGCGCTACGAATACCCGGAAGAAATCGTGCCGCCGGGCGCCACGCCTTCCGGCCATCTGCGCGCGCTCACTGAAGCCGGCCTGGCGCGGCGCTTTCCCGCGGGCGTGCCGGAAAAGGTACACACCCTGGTCGAGCACGAGCTCCAACTGATCGCCGAGCTGGCCTACGAGCCCTACTTCCTCACCGTGCACGACATCGTCAGCTTCGCGCGCGAGAAAGGCATCCTCTGCCAGGGCCGCGGTTCCGCTGCGAATTCGGCGGTGTGCTACGCACTGGCCATCACCGAAGTCGACCCGGCGCGCATGAGCATGCTGTTCGAGCGCTTCGTTTCGCGCGAGCGCAATGAACCGCCCGACATCGACGTCGATTTCGAGCACCAGCGGCGAGAAGAAGTGATCCAGTACATCTACGCGAAATACGGGCGCGAGCGCGCGGCGCTTGCGGCCACGGTGATCCGCTACCGGCCGAAGAGCGCGATCCGCGACTGCGGCAAGGCGCTGGGCCTGGAACTCGCGCAAGTGGAGCGGCTGGCAAAAACGCTGTCCTGGTGGGATAGACGGCCGAACCTGCCCGAGCGCCTGCGCGAAGCCGGGTTCGATGCGGCCAGCCCCAGCATAGTCCGCCTGCTCACGCTGGTGAATGCGCTGATCGGTTTTCCGCGCCACCTGTCGCAGCATGTAGGCGGCTTCGTGATTGCGCGCGGCCTCTTGTCGCGCCTGGTGCCGATCGAAAACGCCGCCATGCCCGAGCGCAGCGTGATCCAGTGGGACAAGGACGACCTCGACGCGCTCGGCCTGCTCAAAGTGGACGTGCTCGCGCTGGGCATGCTCTCCGCGATCAAGCGCGCGCTGGCCTTGATCGGTCAACAGAAGGGTGCAGCATTTGCGATGAGCGCGGTGCCCGCGGAAGACCCCGTTGTCTACGCCATGATCCGGCAGGCCGACACCGTGGGCGTGTTCCAGATCGAATCGCGCGCGCAGATGTCCATGTTGCCGCGTTTGAAACCCGGGAATTTCTACGACCTGGTGATCGAAGTCGCGATCGTGCGCCCCGGCCCGATCCAGGGCGGCATGGTGCATCCCTATCTGCGCCGCCGCCAGGGCCTGGAGCCGGTCAGCTATCCGAGCGATGCAGTGAAGAGTGTGCTCGAACGCACCCTGGGCATACCGATATTCCAGGAGCAGGTGATGCAACTCGCCGTGGTCGCCGCCGGCTTCACCCCGGGGGAAGCCGATGGTCTGCGCCGTTCGATGGCGGCGTGGAAAAGGAAAGGCGGCCTTGAACATTTAGAACAGCGCCTGATCCAGGGCATGCTGGCGCGCGGCTATGCGCGCGAATTCGCCGAGCGCATCTACCAGCAGATTCTCGGCTTCGGCGAATACGGTTTTCCAGAATCGCATTCAGCGAGCTTCGCCCTCTTGGTCTACGTCTCCGCCTGGTTGAAGCGCCACCACCCCGCCGCTTTCCTCACCGCGCTGCTGAACAGCCAGCCCATGGGTTTCTATGCGCCGGCGCAACTGGTGCAGGATGCGCGCCGCCACGGCGTCGAAGTGCGACCGGTGGACGTGCTCGCCTGCGGCTGGGAGTGCACGTTGGAGCCCGATGCAAACGGCGCGCCCGCCGTGCGCCTGGGCCTGCTCATGGTGAAAGGCCTGTCCGAGACTGCGGCACAGCGCATCGTCGAGGCGCGTGCCCAGAGCGGTTTCACCTCGGTCGAGGAACTGATGCGCCGCGCCCAGCTCGATCGGCGCGAACTCAAATGCCTCGCGGCGAGCGGCGCCCTCGAACCCATCGCCGGCCACCGGCGGCTCGCCTACTGGCAGGTCGCAGGCGTGGACACGGCGCGGCACTTGCTGTGCGAAGCGACTATCCATGAAACCGCTCCGCAATTGCACGCTCCCAGCGAGGGCGATGGCCTCGTCGCCGATTACGCGAGCCTGGGACTCACCCTCGGCCGGCACCCGCTGGCGCTGCTGCGCTCGCGCCTCGCGCGCATGCGCCTTGCCGCGGCCGACGAAGTCCGCCGCCTGCCGCACGGGAGCAGCGTGCGCGCAGCCGGCATCGTCATCGGCCGGCAGCGCCCCGACACGACTTCCGGCGTGGTGTTCGTCACGCTAGAGGACGAGACCGGCTGCGTCAACGTCATCGTCTGGCGCGACCTGGGCGAGCGCCAGCGGCGCGAACTGCTCTCCGCGCAGCTGATGGCGGTGTATGGAACGGTAGAGCGCGAGGGCGCAGTGGTGCACGTGATCGCGCGACGGCTGGCCGATCACAGCGAGCTGCTCGGCCGATTGGGGACGCGGTCGAGGGATTTTCATTAGGCGCTGTCCTGAGGAATGCAACCCTGGGCGCTTTCCCACCGGCTCAGTCGCGCCGAGCGCGACGAGGTGGTGGCAATCCTCGCCCGCGTCAAGGCGCGCCAGCAGGAACTCGCGCCAGGTCACTTCGATGTCGCTCACCAGCATCGGTGTCGCACACACGCGCTACCTCGCCCATGAAATCGATGGTGCGCTCGCAGTCGATGCGGCATTTGCGTTTTGGCTGCGATACCTGTCGTAAGTGTCGTTTTCATGCGCTATCTCGCCATTTGAGATTGCGAATCGGTTTGATCCAGGTAAAATGCGCGGCGATATCAGAGATTCACGGGGGAAGTCTCGCAACCACGGCCCCTTAGATTGCAAAAAACGGATAGGAAAATAGAAATCACCTTGCACAGGTAAGCAGATGATTGGGCCTGCCGTCACTGCCTATTATTAATTGCTCAGTTCTCATACTCACCTTCGTCAATTCTGTGGTGTGCTGCGAGAAGGCGGAAAAGGTCCTCATTGTGCCGTCCAGGCCTAGCCTTGCTCATCGCCGCAAGAGTGTCATATGTAGAGCCCAAAGCGCCGCGCGCAAGAATCTGTGTTTCAACGATGTTCTCGATGTCATCAGTCATTTGAGCAAAGAGAATCATTACCGGGCGCCACCATTGAGCCGACAAGAGTTGGCTTAGGTCGATGCCTCGATTCGCCGAAAGCTCTGACGCGGCGAAGAACTCTTGGTATCGCAGATGTCCAAATCCAACGTTCCCCGCTTCACCTTCATCCATCGGAACCAGAATATTGCAGGGATCTATTAGTTCAGCAATTGCTTGCTCAAGGATTTGTTGGGTGAATAATCCGGACGTCCGTTCCTCCGCTATTGACAATAGAGTCGCACGTGGAAGGGCGCGGCGATTCCGGTGATGCATTGCAAATGCCAGCTTCCGTGATACGAGATCAAGAATACTGTGATGAGTTGATACGCGATTTACGCCCTTGTGAATGTCATAGTGCCCCATCAACAGACGACATCGTTCTCGGTATAGACTTATTTCGCTCGTCGGCAGAGGTACACCATTCTCCGCAAGCACGCAAAGCAGCGTCGCTAGCAATGGATTGCGCACAATCGTGCTGACCTCGGGGTGCGTTGCGAGATGCCGATGAATTGCCTCAATGTGCGCAGGGCGATCCGCAGACCAACCCTCGATGAACTTCGATAGTTGGTCCTTTGTGAATGGCAGCAGCGTGAAGGATAGAAAATCCACCTTTGCCAGATAGGGGCCAGTGGCCCGCGCCGATACGATGATTTGGGCGTTAGGGTAGGCTCTCCTAAACTCGGGGAGCGAATCCACTACCCAAGGAGCGCCAATTGCGATCTCATCCACGCCATCGAGCAGAAAGGTGGCAACGCGCTTTGCGGCAATCGCTCCACGCAAATCTTTCGTAGACAGCCGTACACCTCTGTCGCCCAAGTAGTTGCATAGTGCATGCTCGAATTTGGCAAATGATTGAATTGAGAGATCTTCTGCGATCTCCCGTGGCAGCGCGGAGATCAGTCTAGAAAGTGGCAGATA
>CAKKSJ010000103.1 GCA_919902965.1 Burkholderiales bacterium | reverse complement strand
TCGAGGACCTCTTTCGGCGTGCCCGCCGGCGCCATCAGTCCGAACCAGCCGATGTTCTCGAATCCCGGCAGCGTTTCAGCCGCGGCAGGGACATCGGGCAGTTGCGGCGAGCGCTCTTTGCCGGTGACGGCAAGCGCGCGCAGCTTGCCCTGGTTGATGAAACCGATCGCGCCGGGCATGTTGACTGTCGCCATGTTGATCTGATTCGCAACCAGGTCGGTCATCGCGGGGCCCTCTCCCTTGTACGGGATGCTGATGACATTGAGGTTCGCCGCGAACAGGAAGTTCTCCGCAGCCAGATGGGTCTGGGTGCCGATGCCGGCATGGCCGAAATTGAGCGCGCCCGGCTTGGCGCGGGCCGCAGCGATGAATTCCTTCAAGGTCTTCGCCGGGAAACTCGGGTTCACCACGATGACCTGGGGTCCGCTGGCCACGTTGGTGATGGGCAGCAGGTCCTTGGCCGGGTCGAAAGCCATTTTCTTGTAGATATGCTGGTTCGCAGTGACGATGGAACCCGAGGTCATGAACAGCGTATAGCCGTCGGGCGGGGAGTGGGCCGCCGCTTCGCCACCGATGTTACCCCCGGCACCGGCGCGGTTCTCGACGATCACCGACTGGCCCCAGGCCTCGGTCAGCTTCTGCGCCACCAGGCGGGTGACTATATCGGTCGCACCGCCCGGCGCAAACGGCACGATGATCCTGACCGTTTTGTTCGGATAGGCTTGAGCCCAGGCGCTGCCGCAGGCCAAAATCAATAGCAAGGCTGCGAATGTTTTCAATCGATTCATGCTTCTCTCCTTTAATGCAATTGATTGAACTACTGTCTCTTGGCAAGCCAACAGGCTCATTCTAGTCCGCCCTGCGGGCATTCGCAATGAGCTAGAGCGCCAGGGCGAAGGCGAGCCACGCGGCCAGCGCCGCACCGGCGGCCCAGGCAAGCAGGCTCTTTTGCCAGCCGCGCCAGGGCAGGAACTCCAGCGCGAGCAGGCGCAGGCCCCCGGTCAGATGCGCCGCCAGCAGCAGCACCAGTATGATTTCGGCGAATTTCAGCAGCGGGTACTCGGTCCAGCGCAGCAGCGTGTCCAGCCTGGCTTCGCCTTGCAACGCCTGTCCCAGGGCCCAGAAATGGAAGGGCAGGAACAGCGACAACGCCAGCCCCGACAGCCGGTGCACGAGGAATGCCCACCAGGCCGGGTGATTTCTCGCGCGGTAATCGTTTCTCATACCGGCCCCGCAAAGACTGCCCAGCCCGCGCGCAGTCCGAAGGCAAACAGCGCGAGCGCAAGCGCGGCAATAAACCAGTTGAGCGACCCACTGCGCCAGCCCAGCCACTCCTGGCACAGGCTGCGCAGGCCGATGGGCGCGTGCACCGCGATGGCCAGCACGTACAGCATATAGAAGGCGAGCCCGGCGCCATTGCCGCGGGTACGCGCGAGTATCGCCTCGCCGGACAGGCCGTGGCGCACCGCGTAAATGATGGTGATCAAATGCACCAGCACGCACAGCGCGAGCAGCGCGGCGCTGGCGCGCTGCGCGATCCACAGCCAGGTTTCGAAGCGGGCGCCCGCGTTCGAACGCGCCAGCGGCGCGGCAGCGTAGTCCTGAGCGGCGCCGCTCACAACTCGCCTTTCAGGGCGGCAATCGCCACGGCGCGTTTGAGCCCGGCGATGGACGCAGTGGGTGCGATGGCCTTGGGGCAGCGTTCGCTGCAGGAGAGATGCGTATGGCAGGCGTGACAGCCGGCGTCGCCCGCGACCGCGGCGAGGCGTTCGCGTCCCGCGACGTCGCGCACATCGTTGACCAAAGTCCAGGCGCGATTCAAGGCGGCCGGGCCGAGATAGTCCGGGTTCCAGGAGACGGCATCGCAGGAGGCGTAGCACACGCCGCAGCCTATGCACTCGATGCCGGCATTGGCCGCGACGCGTGCGGGGGAATCGGCGGCGACCCGCGCGAACGCGTCCTTGCGCGTTGCGCCGGACACGAACTGGCCGCGCGCCCGCGCCCATTTGTCGAAAAACTCGCGCATGTCGGTGACGAGATCCTTCACCACCGGAAAATTGACCAGCGGCGCAATCTGGAGGGCGTCGCCCCTGGCCACTTTCGCCACATGGGTGCGGCAGGTCCAGCGCGCGACGCCGTTGACCGTCATGGCGCAGGCGCCGCACATGCCGACGCGGCAGGCAAAGCGGTAGGACAGGGTGGGATCGATGCTGCGCTGGATGTAAGTCACCACATCGAGCACGCTCTGGCTTTCCTGGCGCGGCACCTGGTAACTGCGATATTCGCCGCCGGCGCTGCCGCGCCAGACCGAGACTTGCAGCATGTCCATCACGCTATTCTACCCATACCGGCCTCGTTTCATTGCTTGATCTGCATCAGTTTCTCTTCATTGAGCAGCTTTACCACCAGTTCCTTCTGCTCTTTTATGTATTGCGTGGTCTGTGCCATATTCATCGGATTCGGCACAAAACCGGCCTCGCTCAATTTTGCCTGCACCTCTTTGTTCGTTACGATGGCATAGAAGATCTTGTCGAGCTTCTGCGCTATGTCCTTGGGAAGATTCTTCGGCCCGATAATTCCGCGGTCGATACGAGGATAAATCTTGTAACCGAGCTCGGCAAAGGTCGGCACGCCCGGCAGCTGTTTCATGCGCGCTTCGGTGCCGACCGCGAGGACCGTCACGCCTGTTCCCAGCATTTCAACCGCAGCCGGCGAGTTTGTGAACGCCGCGTCGACGTGACCGCCCATGATTTGCGGTTTCACCTGCCCGGTGCCCTGCAGCGGGATATAGGTCAGTTTGATGCCGGCAACTTTCATGAACTGCAGGGCGTTCAGGTGCGGTCCCGAAAACTTGCCGACCGCGGCTAAGGTGACTTTGCCCGGGTTCTTCTTTGCATAATCGATAAACTCCTTCAGCGTCGTCGCCGGGAAACCTTTTTTCACGACCAGCGTGGACGGCGTGTTCTCTATCATCGAAAGATAGGTGAAGTCTTCCGTCTGGTACTTCACGTCCTTCATGGTCAGCGGCTGCGTGATGACGTGCGGAGAATTGAACCCCGCCAGGGTGTAGCCGTCCGGTGCCGCACCCGCCAGCGTCTGCCAGGCGAGCGCGCCGCCGGCGGCCGGCTTGTAATCCGGGACAAAACGCACGCCGAGCGACTTCTCAAAAAACGGCTGCATCAAGCGGAACTCGATATCCGACTCGCCGCCGGGATTGAAAGCGATGATGTAGGCTATTTCCTTGCTTGGGTACGCGGCGCCTTGTGCGCGGGCGGCGGTTACGGAAAATCCCAGAACGAACGCCAGTATGATGCCGACTAAATATTTGCTTTTCATCGCCACTCCTTTCCTTTTTGTGGATACGATAACCAGAAACCTCTGTCCTTTCATAGCAAGAACCCCTGCCCATTCATACTTTGTCCTCGCCCAGCCTTTCCTTGAGCTTCGACCTTCGGTTGCGGATTGATGGAATCATGTTCGAGACGATCAGCAACGCAGATATGCCCATGAATGCCGCCGAAATCGGTTTGGTCACGAAAACGCTCGCGTCGCCCTGATTGAGAAGCAGCGACAGGCGCAGATTGCTCTCCATCATCGGCCCAAGCACCAGAGCGAGTATCAGCGGCGCCATCTCGAACTTGAACTTTCGCATCAAGTATCCCAGAACGCCGAACGCGGTCATCAGCCCTATTTCCACCTGGCTGAAGTTCAGGCTATAGACGCCTATGAGGCAGAAGATAAGAATGAGCGGGAACAAAATGGAATAGGGAATTTTCAGAACCTTCACCCAAAGCGGTATCAACGGCAGGTTCAGCACCAGCAGCATGGCGTTGCCGAGATACATGCTCACCACCGTACCCCAGAAGATTTCCGGGTACTTGGTGATAAACATCGGTCCGGGCTGAAGGCCGTGGATCATAAAGGCACCGAGCAGAACCGCAATCACGGAATTTGCCGGAATGCCGAGCGTAAACAGCGGAATCATGGCGCCGCTGGAGGCTGCGTTATTCGCGGATTCCGGGCCCGCGACCCCGGCAATGAAGCCAGTCCCGAATTTCTCGGGAGTTTTGGAAAGTTTCTTTTCCATCGCATAGGAAGCGTATGTCGCGATAACGGGCGCCGGACCCGGCAGCACGCCGATTACGAAACCAAGCACGCTTCCGCGCAAAATCGGCTTGATCGATTCTTTCCAGTCCCGGAGAGTCGGCAGGAGGTTCTTCACCTTTTCCGTAACCAGCGTTGTTGCGACAATTCGCTCCACGTTCACCAGGATCTCTGAAATGCCGAACAGCCCCATTACCGCCGGGATAAAGCCGATTCCGTCGGCAAGCTCGAGTACGCCGAACGTAAGCCGTTGCGTTCCCGCGATGTTGTCCATGCCGATGGTGCCGAGCAGCAGACCAAATGTGGCGGTCATGAAATCCTTGAGAATCGATCCGGACGACATGTAGATGATGATGACGATGCCCATGAGCATCATCGAAAAATATTCCGGAGGACCGAAGGCAAGCGCGAATCGCGCCATCGGAGGCGCCAGAAGCGCGATGCCAATAATGCCAAGCGTACCGGCGATGAAAGAGCCGAAGGCTGCGATGCCCAGCGCCGGACCCGCCCGCCCCTGTTTGGCCATCTGGTGGCCGTCAAGGCAGGTGATAACCGAAGCCGCCTCGCCGGGCATATTGACGAGTATCGAAGTGGTCGAGCCGCCGTACATGGCGCCGTAATAGATGCCCGACAGCATGATGATAGTGGCAACAGGCGGGATGTGGAAACTTACCGGCAGCAGCAGTGCGATCGCCGCGGTCGGACCCAGTCCCGGCAGCACCCCGACCAGGGTTCCCATGAGAACCCCGATGAAGCAGAACAGGAGGTTGGCGGGCTGAAACGCAACGATCGCGCCCTGGATCAGGTGGTTAAAAACATCCATTCCCATACCTCTTCCGCTAGAAGCCCAGCAGTCCCCTGGGAAAATGGATTTCGAGCAGAGTCACAAAGACGAACTGTGCCCCGGCAGTCGACAGCACCGAAGTGACCACGGTTCTAAGCCACGTCTGTGGAAAAATAAATCGCACGAGGAACGCGACAAAAAGAAAGGTCACCAGAATGAAACCGAGGGGCTTGAGAAGAAAGTTGTAGGCGATGAGAGACGCGACCACCATACCGACTCGCTTCCATGAGTCATGTTCCGGGAAGAACTGTTCACCCTTCTCGAATTTCTGGAAGAATGCCTTGCCCAGAAGGGCGGCAGACAAGCCCGCAAGCAAGACGCCGGCCCAAAGCGGCAGGAAGCCCGGCCCCGGTTCTTCCATGGTTCCGATCTCGACGCTCCTGGAATAGACCGCAAAAAAAACGCCTGCTGCCAGGAAGAAGAACCCTCCGATAAGATCATTGCGCTTCACACAATCACCTCGTTGATCGAAATCCCGGGCCCATGTCACGCACGGCAGCTCGACCACCCTGATTCGCGCATGTCAGCCACCGGGTCTTCCACCACCGGCAGACCGGCTAGCGCGGCAACCCGCATGGCATTGCCCTTCGCCACGGTCCGGCTCACGCTCGCGCGAGGAGAGGAATCCTCTCATACTGTTGCCGATTCCAGCCTCGCTATGGCGGCGTTCCAGACCGCCGGATTGACCAGGCTGCGCGGCGTTTCCCCGGCCAGGACTTGCAGCACCTGGGTCACGGCCGAATGCGCGAGTTCGCGCAAGGCATCGCCCGACAGCCCGGCCACATGCGGTGTGAGCATCAGATTGTTCAGATCCCACAGCGGGCTCGGCTCCGGCAGCGGTTCTTCCTCGTATACGTCCAGTGCCGCGCCATCGATGCGGCCCGCGGCGAGCGCGCGTTCCAGCGCCCTTTGCTGCACAATCTTGCCGCGTGCGGTATTGATCAGGATTGCGTGCGGCCGCATGCGTTGAAGCTCGGCTTCGCCGATCATACCGCGCGAACCTTCGTTGAGTTCGGCGTGGATGGACACCACGTCGGAGCGCTCGAGCAGTTCGGCGAGATCGGTGAGCATGGTCGCGCCCAGCGCCGCCGCCTTGGACGCGGGCACGTAGGGGTCGTAGGTAAGTACTTTCATGCCGAAAGCGGCGATGCACTTGCGCGCCATTTCGCTGCCGATCAGCCCGAGCCCGATGATGCCCAGCGTCCTGCCGTTGACGTCGCGCACGTCGAGCCCGGTGCGCTTGGCCCAGGCGCCGCCGGCGCGCACGCTGCGATCGCTCAGTTCCAGGCGGCGCGACAGCGACAGCATCATCCCGATGGCGTGCTCTGACACCGGGATGGTGCCCAGTCCGGGATTGTTCACCACCGCAACGCCGTGCGCGGTGCAGGCGGCGACGTCGATGGAGTCTGTGCCCCGTCCCGAGGAAGAGACGACGACCAGGTTTCCTGCATCGGCGAGCACGGTTGCATCGACGCGATGCGGATAGCGCACGATGGCGCCGTGCGCCGTCGCAAGCGCCGCCGCAATCTCGGCCGCGCTGGGATTGTCGTGCGCGACCACCTCGGCGTGCTCGCGC
>CAKKSJ010000102.1 GCA_919902965.1 Burkholderiales bacterium | reverse complement strand
GCGATCCGGTCGAACAGCACGGAGGCCGGCTTCTTTTCTCCGGCACTGGCGGAGCGCACCAGAATGCCATCGCCATTCGGCGCCAACTCAACGCGAACGCGGGCGCCAGGCGCCAGTGCGACCTGCCGGCAAAGGTCTGCGGGCAAAACCACTTGTCGCTTGCCCGAAAGTATCATGGTGCTCATGGCGGCCTCCCGATATTCACACCGCGCCAGTATACGTCAATTAGCATGATTGTTCAACGGAGTTGAACGACTGGTCCAACGGTGCGATCGGGTTGGGTGTCGGGTTCCGGCGCAATTTGGCCGTATCGCCGGACCGCATGCGAAGCGCCTAATGATCGGCCGCAAGAAATCGAGGTCTGTCTGTAAGGCGGAACGCGACTCATGAGACAATCGGGGCGATGACGATCCACGCTTCGCCGGGTCGAGCCTATGCAGGGAAAAGTCCGTGGTGTTCGTACGCAATCTGAACCGCATCAAACCTGCCGGCGTGCCGCCCGGGCTGGCGAACGTGCATTGAACATCCTCTATTGCAAGTGTATCGCGCTCACCGGCGCCGCCGGGCGCGCCGCGCGATGAGCGCCGCCGACCCGCGCGCGCACCGCCGCGCGATCGGCCTGATGATCATCGCGCCGATCCTGTGGAGCATCGCCGGCGTGGTGACGCGCCATATCGAATTTGCCGGCCGCTGGGAAGTGAGCTTCTGGCGCAGCCTGTTCGCCGGCGCTTTCGTGCTTGCCGCTCTGCTCATTACGCGCGGCCGCGGCGCCTTCGCTGCGGTACGCGCCAGCGGCGCCTACGGCATTTTGTCCGGCGCGATGTGGGCCATCATGTTCACCGCCTTCATGCTCGCGCTCATGACCACCACCACCGCGAACACCCTGATCGTCAACAGCCTGTCGCCGCTGTTTACCGCCCTGCTGGCATTCGCCGTGTTGCGCGAGCCGATCGCGCCGCGCACCTGGGCGGCAATCGCGCTCGCGCTCGCCGGCATGCTGTGGATGTTCGGCTCGCGCTTTGCCTTCGGCGAGTCGCGCCACCTCACCGGGATGCTGATCGCCCTCGCCGTACCCGTGGCCGCAGCAGTGAACATGGTGACGCTGAAACACGCCGGCCGTTCAGTTGATTTCATCCCGGCGGTGCTCCTCGGCGCAATCATCTCCGCCGTCCTCACTCTGCCGCTCGCCCTGCCGTTCCGCGCGAACGCGCACGACCTCGTGTTGCTGGCGCTGCTCGGCTGCCTGCAACTCGGCCTGCCCTGCATGCTGATGGTGCGCGCCAGCCGGCATCTATCCGCGCCGGAGATCGCCCTGCTGGCCCTGCTCGAAGTGGTGCTCGGCCCCCTGTGGGCCTGGCTGGGCGCGGGTGAAGCGCCGGCCCTGGCTACGCTGACCGGCGGCGCGCTGGTGATCGGCGCGCTGCTGCTGAACGAAGTTGCCGCCCTGGGCGTGCGCGTGCGCACGCGCCGCAATGGCGCATCGCAGAAGTCTTAGAACCGGGTGCTTTCGCGGCGGTTGGACGCTACGCGGCATTGTTGCTAATCTTGCGATGCGCAAGGCAAATCGCCCAAGGGAGGACACCGTGTTCCGCAAACTCATCAGTTCAGGTTCGACCTTCGAGGAACAAATCGGCTACTCGCGCGCCGTCGTCGATGGCGACTGGATATTCGTTTCGGGCACCACCGGTTTCGATTATTCGACCATGAGCATTGCCGAGGACATCGTCGCACAGGCCGAACAATGCCTGGCGAACATCACTGATGCCCTGCAACGCGCCGGTTCAGGCCTCGAAGACGTCGTGCGCGTGACCTATATTCTGCCGCAGGCAGCGGAATTCGAGCGATGCTGGCCGGTACTGCGCAAGCACTTCGGTACCATTCGCCCAGCGGCAACCATGCTATCGGCCGGCCTGGCCGACCCGCGCATCCGCATCGAAATCGAGGTCACGGCACGCATGCGCTCCGGCGACAGTCTAGATAAATCATGACGAATAAGGCCGGCGTGCCCGCCGCCGCGGGCACTGCGCCCAATTGAAGCTTTCGGTCCTGCGCAACTTTCAACCCGCGCTTGCGCCCGCCGCGATTCTGCTGGTTGCTGCGCTCGCGCTGGCTGCGGGCCCGGCGCTGCCGGCATCTCTCTCCGGCCTGAAGACCCTGGGACCCTATATGCTGCTGCTGTTCGGAACCGGCATGGGACTGTGGTTCAACCGCGGTCGCCCGTTCATCGCGCTTGCCTCGCTGCTCGCCGCATTCGGCGGCTACACCCTGGCGCTCGAGTTCGGCGCCGCCGACTTTGCCGGGCGTGCGGTGTTCACTGCGACCGCAATCCTGGTTCCGCTGAACTTCCTGCTGGCGCTGGTTTTCCCGGAACGCGGCGTGTCCCATCACTTCAACTATCGCTGGCTCATGCTGGGCGTGGCGGAAATCGTGTTCGTCGCATGGGTCGCCAGCGCTGGACACAGCAGCCTGTCGGGCACGGCCTGGGAGGACATGCTCGAGCACCGGCTGCTGCGCTCGCCGCCGACGCCCATACTGGGCCGGCTGCTGTTCGTCGGTGCTTTCCTGGCCGCGCTCTGGCGCGCCTGGCCCAGGCCGCCGCGCACGCATACGCGGCCGCTGGACACCGGCCTGGTGGGCGCGCTGCTGGCCTTTTTTATCGCCTGCGAGTGGGCGGGCAGGCCGGGCGCATTCGGCGCGTTCATGATGGCCGCGGGCGCCATCCTGCTGGTATCGCTGCTGCAGGAATCGCACCGCCTCGCGTTCCGCGACGAACTGACCGGCCTGCCCAGCCGCCGCGCGCTGGAAGAGCGGCTGCACGGACTGGGTCCCGCATACGCGATCGCGATGGTCGACGTGGACCACTTCAAGCAATTCAACGATACCCACGGCCACGCTATCGGCGACCAGGTGCTCAGGCTGGTGGGCAGCCGCCTGGCGCAGGTGCCCGGCGGCGGCACCGCATACCGTTACGGCGGCGAGGAATTCTGTATTCTGTTTCCGGAACTCGGCGTGCAGGAAGCATTGCCGCATGTCGAACAGCTGCGCGCAGACATCGCCGCCTACCAGATGGCGGTGCGCAAGCCGGACCGGCCCATAGACCCCGAGGCCGGCACCATGTTGCGCCAGCTGCGTTCGCCCGAAAAGACATTGTCGGTGGCGGTGAGCATAGGCGTCGCCCAACCGGACGAGCAGCGCGCCACCCCCGCCGAGGTGGTGATCGCCGCTGACCGCGCGCTGTACCGGGCCAAGGA
>CAKKSJ010000101.1 GCA_919902965.1 Burkholderiales bacterium | reverse complement strand
AGCGCTCAGCGCCGATGCAGGCGCGATTTCAGCGCCCACTGAACCATGACGGCCACGGCGGTCGCGCCCGCGAATGCGACGGCCAGGCCCTGTTGCGGCAACAGCGCGGCGAGGGTGATGCAAAAGCTGGTGAACGCGTACAAGCCCCAGATCATGGCCCGCAGCAGGGTCGTCGCGAACGCCGGACCGGATGCGCGCTGGGAGAACACCGACAATACGATGGCAAATATCGGAAACACCGCGAACATGCCGCTCCATGCCGGGCCGATCACCGCGGCGAGCGCAGTCACGGCGAGTGTCAACGTGGCGCCCGCGAGCATGCGCAGCGGCAGCTCCCATTTGGGCAGGGCGACACTGGACTTGATCGGCCCAGTCACGCGCGGAAACAGGCGCGGCGCGGCGGCGAGGGCGAGCAGGGCGATGGCCAGCGAAATCACAGGCGTCAGCGGCAACCAGGTCAGCAGCAGCGCGGTGCAACTCCAAGCTGCCAGGCCGGAGAGCAGCGAAAGAACGGGCGAGTGTCGCGCGCAGACGCGCGCGTAGGTGACGACGAAAACGACGATGCCGAGCACGGCGGACAGGGAGACGGTGGTCGCGGCGGCCGCAAACTCGGGACCTCGTTCCAGCGCGAGCAGGAACATAATCGGACCGGTCAGCACCGGAAATCCCGCCAGCCAGCCGGCGACCTCGGGTCCCCAGCGCCTGCCGGCCAGTGAGATCAGGGCGAGAAACGCCGGAACCAGAAACAGCTTGAGTGCGAGCACGCCCAGCCTGCTGTTCAGGCTTCGGCGAGTATCAGCGGCACATACATCTCCGCCGCGCTGACGCCGCCGTGCACGCCTGTGGTGAGATAGCGCGCTTCCCCCAGGATCCAGTCCTTGATGGTGTAATCGTCCTTCATCACCAGGGTGTAATGACCGATGCGCTCGACCAGGCGCGGGTTTTCCGGGCCCAGGCCGAACCAGCCTTGCGCGATCAGATCGCTGCTGCGATGGAGTTCGGCGCAGTGATCGAGCCGGGTTTGCACATAGTGCTCGAACGCTGCTTCCTGCCCGGGCTGGACATAACAATAGGCGACGCGGCGCTCTCCGCACAGCGGCAGCATCAGCATTTGCGCGAGTTGCGGATGGTCCTCGAGTTCTATGCAGGCGCGCTTGGGCGAGTCGATGAAACCGTGATCGGCGACCGTGAGCACCAGCGTGCCGCTGCCTGCAATCTCCTCGACGAACCTGGCGTAGGCCGTATCGATGTCGCGGAACTTTGCCTGCAGTTCCGGGCTCGCGCTGCCATAACTATGCGCGGTCTCGTCGAAGGCGTAGGTATAGGCGTGGATGAACTGGCGTTCGCTGCCGCTGCGCACGATTTCGGCGACGGCGGAAAACAGCCCGGGCAAATCCCGGTAGGGCCGGCGCTGGGCAAGCCCGCAATGCGCGACGTTATAGTCGGAGTCGATGATGTCGGCCGGCGACACGACATGGCTTTTCGCCGCCAGGCGATCGAACATGGGTTCGGACGTGTACAGGCTGCGCGGGACGATGCCGGCCTTGGACAGGGCATCGCCGCCGTGGCGCGGGCGAAAGCGCAGCGTCGCCGCGAGGCAGGCCAGTTCGCGCAGCCAAACATGCCAGCCGGTGAGCGCGTGCTGCTGCGGGCCGACGCCGGTAAGGAAGCTGCTGATCGCGGTGGCCGTAGTCGAAGGGAACACCGAACTCAGGCGCGCCCTGAGATCGCGCTGCAGCGTGCTGCCCGCACCAGGGCCCTGTAGATAGTCATAGCCCAGTCCGTCTACGACCAGCAGCACGATATTGCGCGCGCCCGAAAGCGCCCGCGCGGGCAGGGCATGCGATTCCGGATAGTCCGCAGCGGCCACGCAGGGCCTCGCGTCGAGCGCGCGCTCGATCGAGCGCATCAGATTGACGATGCTGCCGCCGTGGTAGTCGGGAAGGTGCATGGATGGATGCTATAAGAAAGCCGGGCGCAGAGCCAGTAAGCTTGAATCCGGCTCAACCGACCCCATCTATGCCTGAAATATCCGCAGGAGCCACTATGAACACGCATTCCTTTGAGACCGGAACCGAGACCTTCGAGCGCGACGTGCTGGAAGCGTCCAAAAATGTGCTGGTGCTGGTGGATTTCTGGGCGCCCTGGTGCGCCCCCTGCCGCGCGCTTACACCTATCCTGGAGAAGCTGGCCGCCGAATACCAGGGCCGGTTCCAGCTGGCCAAGCTCAATTCCGACGAGCATCCGCAGCTGTCCGCGCGTTTCGGCGTACGCGGCATCCCCAACGTCAAGGCCTTTTTCGATGGCAAGCTCGCGGACGAGTTCACCGGGGCATTGCCCGAGAGCGGCGTGCGCGCTTTCATCGACCGCCTGATCCCGACGCCGGGAGAGAAGCTGCGCCGCACGGCGCGTGCGCTGGTGAACCAGGGCGACTTCGACGAGGCCGAGCGCCACTTGCGCAGCGCGCTCGCGCTCGAAGCGGACAACCAGGCCTTGCGCCTGGATCTGGTTGAGCTGCTGCTGGCGAAGAACAGTCAGGAAGAGGCGTATCGGCTGTTTGCGCAGATAGCAGAGCGCGAGCGCGACGAACGCGCAGACCGGATCTATACCGTGCTCGCCTTGTGGAAGAAAAGCCAGCGGCTGCCGGCGATTGGTGAACTGGAAGCAAAGCTCGCCGCCGATCCGGACGATCTGCAATCACGCCTGGCACTGGGCGAGCGGCTGGTCGCCGACCAGCGTTTTGAACCGGCGCTCGCCGCGCTGCTGGACGTGGTGCGCAAGGATCGCGGCGCATTGCGCACCAGCGCACGCAAGCTCATGGTCGATGTATTCAATCTGGCAGAAGATCAGCCCGAACTGGTGAGCGTGTATCGCAAGCTGCTTGCCGGCGCCTTGTACTAGCCGGCGCGGAGAGGCGATCATTTGGCGGAAGTCATGAATGGTCGTCCGCGGTTCGGTAACCTAGGTCACATACGCTTCAGGGCTCAGCGGCTACAATCCCCCCCCATGACTAATCGAGATATTTCCCTGCTGCGCAGCGCCTTTGCCGGGATCGCGCTGGCCTTCGCTTTTACACCGGTTGCCGCGGCGTCCGCTACGCCGGCGCTGCAGACCTACACGGTGCAGTATCGCGAGGTCGATCAGACCTATGCCGCCGAGGGCGTGGTCGAGGCGGTGAAGCAATCGACCGTGGCGGCGCAGATTTCCGGCCGCGTGGTGGCGGTGAACTTCGATGTGGGCGACCGGGTCAAGAAGGGCCAGGTGATCGTGCGCATCGATCCCGCCGAAGTCAATCAAGCCTATGCCGCGAGCCAGGCGCAGGTCGCGCAGGCCGAGGCAACGCTGCGCAACGCCAAAGCGCAATTCGATCGCACCGAAAGGCTGGTGCAGCAGAAATTCATGAGTGCCGCGGCCATGGACAAGGCGCAAGCCGATTACCAGGCGGCCAAGGCGCAGCTTGCCGTGGCCCAGGCCGGCGGCGGCCAGGCCGCGGCCACGCGCAGCTACGCCACGGTGCTTGCACCCTACAGCGGCGTGGTATCTGCGCGCCTGGTCGAACTCGGAGAGATGGCGGTGCCCGGCAAGCCGCTGATGAGCGGTTTTGATCCGGGCGAGTTGCGCGTCACCGCGAGCATGCCGCAGCGCGAACTCGATATGGTGCGCAAGCGCGCCAGCGCCAGCGTGGAATTTCCGGCCCTGGGCGCGCGCGTGCCGGCCGGAAAAATGTCCATCCTGCCCGCTGCGGACGCCCAGACACACACGACCCAGGTGCGCCTGGCGCTGCCGCCAGGCATAGCAGGCCTGTATCCGGGCATGTTCGCGCGCGTCCATTTCGCCGTCGGCCGGATGAAGAAGCTGCTCATTCCCTCGACCGCGGTGGCAAGACGCAGCGAAGTCGCCGGCGCCTATGTCGTGGCCGAAAACGGAGAGATCCGCTATCGCCAGTTGCGCCTGGGCGAGCCGGTGGGGGACGCAGAGGTGGAAGTGCTCGCCGGCCTGCTTCCCGGTGAAAAAGTCGCGCTCGACGCGCTGGCTGCGCTGTCAGCCTTGAAGCGCGGCGGCAAATAGGCCGACTGCCGCAGCTTGTTCGTCGCGGCAACTGCGGACAAGGAAGCTCGAAGCACAAATGCAGGGACCGATCGGCCCGCGGGCGGGCCTTCCACCAGGAAACACGAATTGACCATGGGTATATCCGGACGTATTAGCCAGATTTTCCTACACTCGCAAATGACCCCGCTGATCGCGCTGATCGCGCTGCTGCTGGGGGTGTTCGCGGTGCTGGTGACGCCGCGCGAGGAAGAGCCGCAGATCAATGTCACCATGGCGAACGTGCTCATACCGTTTCCGGGTGCCTCCGCCAAGGACGTGGAATCACTGGTAACGACTCCTGCCGAACAAGTGCTGTCGCGCATCACCGGCATAGAGCATATTTACTCGGTGACCAAACCGGGCCTGGCAGTGCTCACGGTGCAGTTCAAGGTAGGCGAGGACCGCACGCAGGCGCTGGTGCGGCTGTACGACACCATCGATTCCAACCGCGACTGGGTGTCTCCCTCGCTGGGCGTGGGTAATCCCATCATCAAGCCTATGGGCATAGACGATGTGCCCATAGTCAGCCTGACGCTGTGGACTGCCGACCCCGCACGCGGTGCCTACCAACTGGAGCAGGTTGCGCATGCGGCCGAGATCCAGTTGCAGCGCGTGCCCGGCGTGCGCTCGGTGGCGACGCTGGGCGGCGCGCAGCGCACGGTGCGGGTGCTGCTCGACGCGGAACAGCTGAATGCATGGCGTCTGACGCCGAAAGACGTGCGCAATGCGCTGATCGGCGCCAATGTCGCCATGCCCTCGGGCAGCCTGGTGGATGGGAACACCGAAACCCAGATCGAGACCGGGCAATTTCTCACCACGGCCGGGGAGGTGAAGCGCCTGGTGATTGCTGCGGTGCAGGGACGGCCGATTTATCTCGAAGACGTGGCGCAGGTTCTGGACGGGCCGGAACTGCCTGCGCATTACGTCTGGTATGGAAACGGCGTCGCCGCTGGCAGCCAGGTGCGCGGCGGATTTCCCGCGGTGACGCTCGCGATTGCCAAGAAACCGGGCGAGAACGCAGTGGATGTTGCCAATCACCTGATTCGGCGCATGGAACAGTTGAAAGGCAGCATCATTCCGGAAGGCGTCGAAGTCTCAATCACCCGCAACTACGGCGAGACCGCCAACGACAAAGCGCTGAAACTGATCCAGAAACTGATTTTCGCGACCCTGTCGGTGGTGGCGCTGGTATGGGCGGCGCTGGGTCGGCGCGAAGCAGCGATCGTGGGCGCTGCGGTGATCCTGACCCTCGCCGCGACGCTGTTCGCTTCCTGGGCCTGGGGCTTCACCCTCAATCGCGTGTCGCTGTTTGCGCTGATTTTTTCAATTGGTATCCTGGTCGATGACGCGATCGTGGTGGTGGAAAATATCCACCGCCGCGGGGCGCTGTCCGAAACGCCGCTGGCGGAACTGATCCCGGATGCGGTGG
>CAKKSJ010000100.1 GCA_919902965.1 Burkholderiales bacterium | reverse complement strand
TTGCATCTGGTCTGTACCTTCGTCTGGCTCAATTGAATGTCAACAGGCCCTAGCGGTTTCGGAAAAAGCTGTCAAAGTTTAGCACCCGCTTTCCTGTTCTTGCGGTAGCGCAGCACGAGCAAGGCAAATCCCAGCATGCCCAGCAAGACGCCCTCCTGCTGGCCGGGAAGGCGAAACACGAGTTCGATCTTGTGCGCACCCGCTCCCACCGGCGTTGCGAGCATGCCGAAATTGGCACGCATCATAGGCTTCGCTTCGCCGTCGAGCTTCAATGACCAGCCTCGATTGTAGGGAATGGAAAACACCAGGATCCCCGCCTTTTCGGGGTGGATACGGCCTGAGATACGGGCGTTCGAGAACTGCTCGATGCGCAGGCCGGTCTGTTGCAGCGCCCTTGCCGGCGCAAAGTACCAGTCCTGCAAGGATAAAACCTTCGCGCCCGGCAAATCGTCCAATTCGAAGCTCGTGCCAAATCCTGCTACCGGCTTGTCAACTACCACCGCGTTGATAAGGACGATATCGCGCAGAATATTGGCATCGGCTTGCGCAGGAGCGGAAACGCGGGAGTAGGCGTCGACCGTGATTTGCCTGGTTTGCACTATCCCCAGCGGCAGCGCCATTTCATTGCGATAGATCTGATAGTCGCGCTGATTGCGCGCAGCGACGAATCCCGGCCAGTCCAGCGGCTCCTTGGCGAGGATGTATTTGACCCCGAGCAGGCTGTTGAGCATAAAGCGCGGACCGGCATTGGGCAGCCAGTTCGTGTACGAGTTTATATTGCTGCCGGCGCGAGACGCCGCGATCAGACCCGTAGCCGTAAAGAAGTCGACGACCCCGCTGCCATGAAAGTAATACGACTTGACGCCCATGTAATCCTGGGCCATGGCGTCGGCAAGGGACGCGGAATCGTAGGTCTTTTCGATGCGGAACACGCCTTTGTCGATAGCGCGTATGTCCTGCAAGGCATCCAGCGTGGTGTCGCCGTAGCCGCGGTATTGCGGCGAGACCAGGGTCCTGCCTTCGACGTAGGATGGGCGGGCGATCAACACTGTTTCGAGCAGGACCAGGCACAGCAGCATCAGAGGCAGCCCCCGGGCCGACATGATTTTTCTCTGGACGAGCAGCAACAGCGTCCCGGCCAGGGCCGCGAGGCCCAGAATTTTTGCGGCATGCTGGCCGGACAGGTTCGCACCCACAGGGCCTGCCGCCAGCAGTAGCAGCAACAGCAGGTAGCCGCCGAACCCGATCGCCAGCAGGCGGCCGTTCACCCCTGTTTCGATTACCTGATCGATTGCACGCGCGGACAGCAATAGCAATACGAGCGCAATCCACAGCGTGGAAACCCGGAAGTAGGGCGCGGCAAATCCCATGGCGGAATAGCGCAACACGGGAAATACGAAATACGCCGCGACGCCGCATAGCGCCAGCAGGAGCAGCTTTCGGTCCGCGGCGGCACCCTGCCAGAGCTGCGGAATTAGCAGTACCAGCATGACGCCAACAAAAAAACCCGGCCCTTCGAAATAATTCCCGTATCCCCTGTAGGCGCTGCCGATGCCGAAAATGTCCTTGTGGAAAATGCCGCCGATCTCCACCAGAATCAGCGGCCAATCGTTTACGCTGAGCGCTTGCTGCCACAGCCTTTCGAAAAGCGCGCCCCCGCCACCGACGCGCGGGCTGTCCATCATCTGGAAGACCAGCGGCAGGAGCAGCGGCGCGGCCAGCAGAAAGCCTGTGAGCACCAGGGGCAAGACCCGCGCAAGCCAGGTCTTGAGCATGGCCCCGGGTTCAGTGCTTGCGAGGACAAAAGCCAGGCAGGTGTACAGTAGGAATACACCCACGGCGATGAAGAAAACACCCGAGACGAGCGCAAGCGCCAGGACCAGGGGCAAGGCAAGCGCGTTCCCCTTGCGCAGATAGCCGAGGATGGCCCAGAGAATCAGCGGGTAGAAGACGAACTCGGTGGCATGCAAATCCCACTGGCCGTTGATCACGACATAACCGCAAAACGTATAAGCAAGCGCGGCGATGAGCGCGCTTTCCCGGCGCGCGACGAGACTGCGGACCAGAACGAAGAAAGCCGTTCCTCCCAGCAGGAGCTTCAGCAGATAGACCCAGATGCGCAAGGACAAGACTTTGTCCGGCCCGCCTGCCGCGTTCAGCAGCGAGAACGGGTCGGCCAGCAGGCCGGCTGTCGGACCACCCAGACCGATTGCGAACGACCAGCCGGCAAGTCCCTCGCGAGCCATGTGCATCGCATAGGGAACGTAGGCGAAATAGGTGTCGCTGCCGATGTCGGTATAGGCAAAATAGTAGCGTCCGGAAAGAAAATCCCAGAAAATAACTAGCGCAAGCAGTGCCTGCAAACCGAGCAGGATCAACCAGGTTTTGAAGGTCCTCATGTTCACGGGATGCATGGCCCCTGCAGCATGCGCTGAAATAAGACCGCGCGCGGCGCGCTAATCGCCAACGGCGAATGCCTCCGGCGGCTTGCCGGAAAGATATCGCCGCCACATGATGTCGAACGCGCTTTCCAGGTCGCGCACGAAACGCGGCGTGTCGAACAGCGGCAATCGTTCGCGCTCAGCCAGGCTCTGGCGCAGGCCGCGCAACTCCCCGGGATTCTGCGCGAGACGCACCGCGGTATTCTCGTAGTCCTCGATGTTGCTACAGACTAGCTGCGGCAGTCCGGCTGCCCTGACCAAGCTGGCGCCCACGCGCGCCGGAAACGCCGCACCCGGGCAGGTCAGCACCGGCAACCCCGCCCAGAGTGCGTCTGCCGCGCTGGTGTGGGCATTGATGCTGTAGGTATCGAGAAACAAATCCGCCTGCGCCAGGCGCGACAGATGCTGCGGCTTCGCCATGGTTTCGCCGAATATCAGCCGAACCGGATCGATGCCCAGCGCTGCGGCCTCGCGCGCGAGGTTCGCGCGCGCCACCGATTTACTCGCGTATAACCACAATACGCTGCCGGGTACCCGCGCGAGTATGCGCATCCAGGCCCGGTACACGGACGGTTCGATCTTGTACACCTGGTTGAAGCAGGCATAGACAAAACTGCCCTCGGGCAGGCCCAGGGCGGCGCGTGCCGGAGATTCGGCCGCGATCGGCTGGCGATAGTCGTTCACTTGGTAGCTGTGCGGCATCCACACCAGTTTCTCGCCGTAGTCCGCAGCCTGCTCGGGCGGCGCGACGACGCGGTCGACAATGGCGTAGTCGTTCAGGCCGCGGCCGGTGGAGGCCGGATATCCCAGCCAGGCAACCCGCAGCGGCGCTGGCCGCAAGGCAAAGATCGCCGGACGGGCTGCGTGGGTAAATCCCTTGAGATCGATCAGAATGTCTATGCCGTCGCGGCGTATGCGCTCGGCGCTGACGCGCGCCTCCTCGGCGCCGATATCGATGAACCGATCGACCGTCGCGGCTGCATGGCGGCGATATTCGCTCGCGTCGTCCGGGCCGATGGAATAGGCATAGACCTCGAAGCGACCGCGATCGTGCAATTCGAAGAAACTGCGCATCAGGTGCATGGTCGGATGGCTGTGGAAGTCCGCCGACACATAACCAAGCCGCAGGCGCCCGCGGCCCGAAGAGGCCGGCGCCCGCTGCAGATCGAACGGCGTTCCGGCGGACTGCAGAATGCGATCGCAATACGCCTGGGTGAGCGCATTGCGCAGTTGCCGCGAAACCGGATATTCAAAAGCACCAAATGGATTGACCCCTTCCAGCAACGCGGCGTCAGCGCGCGCCAACCGGCTTGCGAGCGTGGCTTGCAGTTTCGCCACATCGGCGTCGCGGCGACGCCAATCGCAGGCCCACGCACGGTAGCGCATCAGCGCCAGCAGCAGCGCCGGATCATCCGGGCGCAGCGCACAAGCGCGCTGGCCCAGTTCGACCGCCCGCTCCAAACGCTCCAGCGCAACGCAGAGACTCGCACAGAGGCTTAACGCTTCGACCCAGTCCGGCCGCATCACCAGCACGCGCTCGCCCGCAGCCAGCGCTTCCTCCACCCGGCCGCGCGCGTTCAGCACGGTCGCAAGGTTGAATTGAAAGTTCGCATGCCCTGGCTCGAGGCCCACAGCAGCGCGGGCATGCATTTCCGCCGCGTCCAGATCCCCTTGCGCACGCAGCACCTCGGCGAAATTGGCGCGAAGGTGGCCAGTCTCCGGCGAATGCGCGACCGCCTGCGCCAATAGCGCCACGGCCTCAGCGCCTCTGCCGCTCTGATGGCAAAGCAGCCCGAGGTAATGCAAGGCATCGACGCTATCGGGCGAGCCGGTCAAATGCGAACGCAGCATTTGTTCGGCTTCGGCGACGCGCCCGGACCGGATGTACTGTAGGGCCTGTTCGATCATGGTGGCGGCTAGGCTGGCGGTGTCAGCTCAGGCTTGCGGGCGAGCGCCGGCACACCATTCGCGCCAGACGCCCCGGTAAATCTCCTCCAGCGCGCGGGTATAGGCCTTGGCGTCGCACAAAGGCGAATTTCGCATGGTTTCCCGTAATCCTGCGCGCAGCGCCTGCAATTGCTTCGTATCGCGCGCCAGATCCGCGGCAATAGTGAGGAATTCGGCGGAATCGCGCGCGACCAGCTGCGGCAATCCTACTGAGTTGAGCAGGCTCAAGCCCGCGCGCGTGCGGAATTCATCTCCCGCCAGGCTGATTACCGGTACGCCCAGCCACAAGGTTTCGCAGGTGGTTGCGCCGCCGTTGCAGGGATAGGCATCAAGCGCGATGTCGACCTGCTGGTGCAATGTCCGGAATTCGCCTTTGTCGAGACGCTCGCTGAAGCGGATGCGCTGCGCAGCCACGCCTTTTTCAAGGAACACGCGCAGCAGTCGCGCGCGCGTTTCGCCCGGCGGGACCGTGGCGATGAGCAGCTGCGCGTCCTTCACCCGCAGCAACAGCTCGGCCCACAGGCCGACTATCCCGGGATTGAGCTTGGCTACGTTGTTCATGGAAGCGAAAGTCACATGGCCCAGTCGCAAGGCCGGCAAAACGCCCGCCTCGGGCATGCCCTCGGCAGGCGGGCGATAGCACCAGATGCCCTGCGGCATACGCAGCAGCCGCTCGCGATAGCGCCGTTCGCTCCCATCCGGCGGATCGGCGTAGGCATCGCTCAGGCGATAGTCCATGGCGCGCATGCCGGTGGTATTCGGATAGCCCAGAAAAGTCATTTGCAGCGGCGCCGGTTTGCGCGCAAAAAGCAGCAGCCGGTTGCCGCGCGTGTGGCCGGACAAATCCACCAGAATGTCGATTGCATCGCGCTCGACCAAGGCTGCCGCCTGCGTATCGTCCAGCGCGCTGATGTCGCGCCAGCTATGCCCGTACATGCCCAGGCTGGCCTCGGCTATGGGCGCATTGCAATAGCAGCTGATTGCATACGCACCGCGCTCGTGCTGCTCCAGGAAGGAATGAATGAAATCGGTCGCCGCATGTCCGAAAAAATCGGCCGACACATAGCCGATGCGCAGGCAGCGTTGCGGCTCGGGTGTATTGGGATAATCGTGATCCTGCCAAACGGGATCGGCCAGGCGCCGGCCCCAGTCGAAATGCTCGGCGGCGGTGGACTCGGCACTGGCGCGGTCCGAAAGATTGAGCGCGAACAACAGACTCGCGCGCGCATCGGCGAAATCGGGCGCCTCGGCGAGGCAGGCGCGAAACGCCTCAACTGCGTCCGCCGCCTCGCCGCGGGACAACAGGCTCAGGGCGAGGTTGTAGTGCAGCGCGGCATTGCGGCCCTCGAGCGCAAGTCCCCTGCGATACGCGTTCACCGCCTCGTCCAGCCTGCCGGCCTCGTGCGCAATATTGCCGAGGTACAGCAGCGGCAGGACGGAACCAGGCGCATGCGCCGCAGCGCGCTCGAGCACGGCGCGTGCTTCGTCGTAACGGCCCAGGGCGCGACAGCTCGGTCCGAGCTCGGCCAGGGCTAGTGCATTCCCGGCGTCGCATTGCAGCACGTCTTCGAGCGTGGCCAGCGCAGCCGCGGGATCGCCGCGCTCGCGCTCGGCGCGGCTGCGCGCGATCAGCCCGGCAAGCGAATCGGCCGGCCTGCCCAGCAATTGGCGCACGAGCCGCTTAAGCATGCGGTCCCGTTTCGCACCAGCAGCGCCAGGCCTCCCGGTAGAGCGCTTCCAGGGATCGCGTAAATCCTGTTTCGTCCAGCAGCGGCGACGCGCGCATGCGCTGGCGCAGTCCCCGGCGCAACTGCGCTAGCCGCTCACGATCCGATGCCAGCTCGCGCGCAATGCGCAAATAGTCCGACTCCGACTGCGCGACCAGTTCCGGCAAGCCAATCACCGACAGCAGGCTCAGTCCGGCACGCGACTGAAACAGTTCGCCCGCCAGACTGAGCACAGGCAATCCCAGCCACAGCGTTTCGCAGGTCGTGGCGCCCCCATTACAGGGAAAGCTATCCAGGGCGATATCGATTTCGCCGGACAAGGCCCAGAATTGCGCGCGCGCGAGCGGAGCACGGAACGACAATGCATCAGCCGGCACGCCGTGGCGCGCGAACTCGGCCGCGATGCGCAGGCTCGCCTCTCCCGCCTCCACGCTTGCAATAATCAGGCGCGACCGCGGTATCGACAACAGCAGCCGCGACCACAGGGCGATCGTCGCCGGCCTGAGTTTCAGCATCGAATTAAGCGAGCCGAAGGTGATCTGCCCCGATTGCGACGCCGGCAGCGGCCCCGGCGCGGGCATGGAAGCCGGCGGCCGAAAGCACCACAGGCTGTGCGGCAGGCGCAGCAGCGTTTCAGTGTAGTAGCCATCGGCGGCACCCGGGGGATCCAGCCGCGCATCGCTAATGCGATAGTCCATGGCGCTCATGCCAGTGGTCGCGGGGTAACCGAGATAAGTCACTTGCACCGGCGCGGGCTTGCGCGCAAATGCGGCCAGCCGGTTGCCGTTCGTATGCCCGGACAGATCGACCAGTATGTCTATGCCGTCTGCGCGGATCAGGTTCGCAAGCGCCGCGTCGTCCTGCCAGCGCACCTCGCGCCAGCAGCTCACCGTGCTGCGCAAGCGCGCGGTAACCGCATCGCTCGTTTCAGTGCTCGAGTAACAGTGGGTTTCGAAACCGGCGCGATCATGCGCGGACAATATGGGTTCGACGAAACTGCTGGCGGCATGGTCGCGGAAATCAGCCGATACATAACCGATGCGCAAGCGCCGCAGCGGATCGCGCGCATAGCCGTGGCCGGTGCCGGTCTCGCGCAAAGGCTCGGCGTTGATTGCTGCCCAGCGGCAATGCGCCGCACGCAGCGCCAGCGGATCCTCTCCGAGCAGCAGCAGCAGGAACAGGTAGCCCGCATAGGCCTGCGACAGTTCGGGCCGCAGTCCCAGCAAACGACGATAGACCGCCAGGGCTTCCTCCGCGCGCCAGCAGGATTGCAGGGTAAGTGCCTGGTTGTACATCGCCGCGCCGTTGTCCGGATCGAGCGCGAGCGCCCTGGCGCTGAGTTCCAGCGCGCGCGCATGGCGTCCGGCCTGGCGATTGGCCTCGGCGGCATTGCACAGCGGCGTCGGCTGGTCTCCCGCAAGAGTGAGCGCAGTCTCGAAGCGTACCCGCGCGAGTTCTTTCTCGCCACGCTCTAGCGCAATGGCGCCGAGCAATTCCCAGGGTCCGGGAGCGGCCGCATCCCGCGCAATCAGGTCCTGGCACATTTGCACCGCAGCGTCGTAGTCGCGCGCGCGCATCAGTGTCAGCGCACGAGACAGGGACACGACAGCTTCAGGCGTAGACGCCTGCGCCGGGCTGTCCGCCGGCACACCGGCACCGACCAGCTGCCTGATCAGCCGTTTAAGCATGCGGCGCTCCCTGGCTGCACCAGCGCCGCCAGATCTGGCGATATTGCGCTTCCATCGACTGCGCGTAGGCGCGGCCATCGAGCAGGGCCGAGCCAGGCAGGGTCTGCTGCAACAGCATGCGCATTGCCGTCAGGCGCGCAGGATCCCTGGCCAGTCCTGCGGCCAGCGCCACGTAATCGTCGGCGCTGCCCGCAATCATCTGCGCCAGCCCGCAGTTGCTGAGCAGGCTTACGCCGGCGCGCCCCACGAAGTTCGTGCCAGCTAGCGTGAGCAGCGGAACGCCTAGCCATAAGGTTTCGCAGCTGGTTGCCCCGCCATTGCAGGGGAAGGGATCCAGTGCGAGATCTGCGCGCCGGTGCGCCGCCCAGAACGCGGCAGTGGACAGGCGCGCATGCATTTCGTAGCGCTCGCTATCTATGCCTTCCGCGCCCAGCCAGGCGCCGATACGCCCGCGCGCGGCGTGCGTAGCAACATTTACCAGCAGCAAGCGGGAATCGGGCACCGCATGCAGTATGCGCGCCCAGACTTTGATCAGGTCCGGATGGAGCTTGTACGCGGCGTTGAAAGACGCAAAAGTAACATAGCCGTTTGCCAGCACCGGCGCGGGATTTTCCGGCACGGCCGCCTGCTGGGCCTGGTAGCACCACAGGCTGTGCGGCAGGCGCAGCAGCGTTTCCACGTAGCGCACCTCGCTGCCGGGCGGATCGGCGTAGACGTCGCTGATGCGGTAATCCATGCTCTCCAATCCGGTGGTGTTGGCATAGCCGAGATAGCTGAGCTGCAGCGGGGCCGGCTTGCGCGCGAACAGCGGCAGCCGATTGCCCGCGGTGTGCCCGGACAAATCCACCAGGATGTCTATGCCATCTTCCCGGATAAGCGCATCGGCCTCGGCGTCGCTCAGGTAGCGGATGTCGCGCCAATGATCGGCTGACTGTTGCAGCTGCGCCGTGATCTCGTCCTGCGTCGCGCCGCTGTAATAGCAGATCACTTCGGTGCAGGTCCGATCTCGATTGAGGAGCAAGGGAAGGAAATGAAAGGCCAGCGGGTGACGGTGAAAATCCGCGGATACATAGCCCAGCCGGATGCGCCGTTCCGGATCGCGCAGGTTGGCGTGGGGCGCGTGCGCGCGCGCATGCAGTCCGCCCCAGGCAAGGTGTTCCCGCAGCAGTTCATCGGCGTCGACGCCGGGCATGGTCGTCAGCACAAACAGCAGATTGCTGCGCAGCCCGGAGTCCGTCGGAACTTTCGCCAATGCCTCGCGGTACAGACTCACCGCGTGCTGCGGCCTTCCCTGCTTCTGCAGCAGCAATCCCAGGTTGCTGTAGCTAAGCTGCCAGGTCTCGCGATCGCGCTCTGCATCGAGCAGCTTCAGTGCCGAACGGTAACTGGATTCGGCTTCAACTTCCCTCCCGCCTTCCTGCTGCAGCCGCCCGAGGTTGTACCAGGCCTGCGCCAGTGCGGGATCGAGTTCGAGCGCGCGCAAATACGCCTGTTCGGCCTCGCCGGCCTGCCCGATCGCATCGAGTTCCGCGCCAAAATTGCACCAGATCCTGGAATCCTGCGACTGCAGTTCCAGGCACTCGCGGTAGAGCTCGACCGAGGCGGCATGCGCGCCTGCCGATGCCTGCAGCGACGCACGTATGAGGCAATCGCGCAGGCGATCGACCGGCACAGCGGATTCGGCGTCCGCCGCCGCTGCGTCGCCGGCGCCGCCGCGCAGCATCCTCTTTACCAGGTTTTTCAGCATGCGCCGCTCTGCTCGGACGTTTGCCGCGCACACCACTGCCGCCATGCCGCCCGGTAGCAATCCTCCAGATCGCGTGTGTAGGCCCCCGCGTCCAGCAGCGGCGATGCGCGCAGGCGCGCGCGCATGCCCGCGCGCAGGCTGGCCAGGCGCGCCAGGTCCTGCGCCAGGTCCTGCGCGATGCGCAAATATTCTTCCGGGCTATGCGCGACCAGTTCCGGCAGGCCCGCGGCGCTCAAAATGCTCAGACCCGCGCGCGAAAGAAAGGACTCGCCCGCCAGGTTGACCAGGGGGACACCCAACCACAGGGTCTCGCAGCTGGTGGCCCCGCCGTTGGAGGGAAACGAATCGAGCGCGATGTCGATATGGGCGTGCAAGGCCCAGAATTCCTGCAAGCTCAGAAACCCATGGAATTCCAGCCGCGCCGGCGCGATCCCGTTCAACTCGAACTCGCGCGCGATTCTTGTACGCGGGGACCCGGCCGGAACACCGGCAAGCACCAGTCTGGACCCGGGCAGGGAAACCAGCAAGCGCGACCACAAGGCAAGCAGACGCGGTGTAAGTTTGAATGCGGAATTAAGCGAACCAAAGCTAAGCTGCCCGGTGATGGACGCGGGCAAGGGGCCGACCTCCGGCATCCGCGGCGGCGGCGCGAAACACCACAGGCTGTGCGGCAGGCGCAGCAATTGTTCCAGGTAGTGCGCCTCGCTGGGACCGGGCGGATCAGCGAGCGCGTCGGTAATTCTATAGTCCATTTGCGCCAGGCCGGTGGTGCCGGGATAGCCAAGATAAGTCAGCTGCAGCGGCGCGGGCTTGCGCGCAAACAGGCTCAGCCGGTTGCCCGAGGAATGTCCGGACAGGTCGATCAGAATGTCGATGCAATCGCGGCGGATCAAGTCCTCCGCTGCAGCATCCGGCAGAGCCAATATTTCGCGCCAATGCGGCACGAGTTCTTCGCAGCGCCGCGTAATTTCATCGGCCACCGGCGTATTGGAGTAGCAATACACCTCTACGCGCGCCGGATCGTGATGCTCGATCAGGGGCAGGAAGAAATCGCTCAATGCATGTTGGCGGAAATCAGCCGAAACGTAGCCGATACGCAAACAGCGCCCGGGCTGCGGCGAATTGCTAAGCGGCGGGACAGGCGACTCCGATTTCACCAGGCACCCGGCCCAGCGGCAATGCGCCTCCAGGATAAGATCCGGATCTGCGCCGGCACGGTTGAGCAGGGTCGTATAGCTGGTGTGCAACCTGTCGAAATCCGGATGCAGCCGCAGCGCGTCACGGCACGCTGCCAGCGCTTCCTCGCTGCGCCAGCAGGTTTCCAGGGCAAGCACACGAATGTGCAGGAAGGGCGCGAAGTCCGGCTTGAGTGCCAGCGCCCTGTCTATGAGTTCCAGTGCGCGTTCACCCCGCTCGGCGCGGCGATTCGCCTCCGCCGCATTGGCCAGCGCCTGCGCATCATCGCCGGCCAGCGCAAGCACCTGCTCGAAGCGCTCGCAGGCGAGTGAATAGTCGCCCAGGTTGAGCGCGGCAGCGCCGAGCAGCTCCCAGGCTTTGAGCAGGCGCGGATCACGCTCCAGCACGCTTTCGCAGATCCGCGCCGCACCGGCATAGTCATGCAAATGCAGCAGCCGGATCGCCTGCTCGATTTGCGCCACGGCATCGTCGCCGCTGAGCTGCGGCGCGCGCCGGTGCAGTAGGCCGCTCAGCAGCCCTTTCAGCATGCTTGCCCCGAACGCGCCGAGCGGGCGCACCAGCTGCGCCAGGCGCCGCGGTAAAGCGCTTCGAGATCGCGCGTAAAGCCCTCTGCATCCAGCAAGGGCGAGGCGCGCAGCCGTTCGCGCAATATCGCGCGCAACTGCGCCAACGCCGGCAGATCGGCCGCCAGGCCCAGCGCAATATCGACATAGCCGTCCCAGGAATGGGCGACCAGGTGCGCCAGCCCGGCGTGCGTGAGCAGGCTGGCGCCGGAGCGGGAGGCGGCGCAGCGGCCGCTGCGAGTGATCACCGGCACGCCCATCCACAAGCTCTGACAGGTGGTGGTCGTGCCATTGCAGGGAAACGCATCAAGCGCAATATCGATCTGAAGATGTTGTTGCAGGTAAACATCCAGCGGCAACCCGCCCCCGACCAGATCAAGCCGATCCGCGTACACACCCGCCGCATCGAAAATTTCCAGCATCCGGTCCAGAGTCCCGCCGCTGGGCGCGCCCATCATGCGCAGACGGGCGCTGGGCAATCGATGCAATATCTGCGCCCAGGCATGCAACGCGTCGTTGCTGATGCGCGGGAAATTGCAGAAGGAGCCGAAAGTGATGTGACCCCTGTTTTGCGCCGGCAAGGTATTGCATGCGGGCATCTCCGTCGGCGGCAGGTAGCACCGATTGACGCGCGGCAATCGCAGCAGTTGTTCCCGGTAATGGGTGTCGGCTTCGTCCTCCGGATCAGCGTGGCGATCGGTGATCCTGTAATCCATCGCGGCCATGCCGGTCCCGTCCCAGAACCCGAGCCAGGTCATTTGTATCGGGGCCGGCCTACGCGCGAACATCAGCAGCCGGTTGCCGCTAGTGTGTCCGGAAAGATCGACGAGTATATCGATGCGGTCGCGCCGAACCAGCGCGGCCGCCTCTTCATCGGAAAGCGCCGAGATGTCGCGCCATTCGTCTGCGAGCCCGCGCAGATGCCGAGTGATGTCGTCCGGTCGCGCGCAATTGGAATAGCAGGATATGTGTACGCTGCGCCGATCGTGGTGCCTTAGGAATGGCTCGACGAAATAGGCCACGGCATGGCGGCGGAAGTCGGCGGACACATATCCAATGCGAAGCTGCCGGTCGGGCTCGCTCCGATTGGCGTGCGGCCCGGCCGCGCACGTCAGGGGGTCGGCATAGGTTTCGCCCCAGCGGCGGTATTCGGCCAACACCTGCGCCGGCGGCAGCAGATCCGCGCGGCTCAGCAGGAATAGCAGATTGGAGTGGGTGTCGATATTGCCCGGCTCGAGTTCCATTTCATGGCGCAGGCAATCCAGCGCCTGATCCAGCCGGTCGAGTTCCTCCAATGCGCCGCCCTTTACCTTCCACGCGCGGGCGTCCTGCGGCCGCAGCACCAGCGCGTGTTCGCTCAATTCCAGCGCGCGCGCCAAATGCCCGGCGCGACGATAAATTTCGGCCGCATCGACCAGGTAGTCGGGCTCGTCGGGGTGGGCCGCCAGGATATGCGCATAACATTCGAGCGCATGCTCCAGCTGATTCTCATCCAGCGCGATGCGCGCGAGCAGGCTCCACGCCGGCGCGTGGCGCGGCGCCTGCTCGAGCAGCGAACAGCAGGCCGCCTCGGCCTTTGCCTTGTCGCCGCTTTCATAAGATTCCAGAGCCTGCGCGAATCGCTGCCCGGATTCGACGCCGCTTTCGGCCGAGGCTTCACGCCTGGCGCGGCGGCTATAGCCTTGCAGCAGGCCTTTCAACACGGGATTTCTCCTGCGCCCGCAGCGCCGCGCCATGCGGCACGATATAACTGCTCCAGCGCTGCCACAAAGCGCGGCGCGTCGAGCAGGGGCGAGCGCGCGAGGCGCTCTCTCAGTCCACGGCGCAGATCAGCCAGTTCCGGGACGGCGCCGGCGAGCCGCAGGGCGATGTCCAGATACTGCCGCTCGTCTTCCGCGACGAACTGCGCAAGGCCGGCATTGACCAGGACGGTCGCAGCCGAACGCGCAAAACCGAAGTCGCCGGCGAGGCTCACCACCGGCAGGCCCATCCACAGCGCGTCGCAGCTGGTGGCGCCGCCGGTATAGGGAAACGGGTCCAGCGCGATATCGGCCTCGGCATACATCGGCCAGTATTGCGCGCGCGCCAAGCGCGGCAAACTGCGGATGCGCGCAGCATCAATGCCGTAGTTCACCAGGACGGCGCGAATTCTTGCGGCGGTCTCCTCGTCAGGCATGGCGAGTAGCTGCAGGCGCGAGGCCGGCACGCGCTGCAGAAGCTCGGCCCACACATTCAGTACGCGCGCATTCAACTTGGCCACGTGATTGAATGAGCCAAAGGTGATAAAGCCATTGCGCTCGGCGGGCAACGGCGCGACCGCCGGCGCATCTACAGGTGGCTGGTAGCACCACAGCGTCTGCGGCAGGCGCAGCAGGCGTTCGCTGTGCAGGCGCTCGCTCACGCCGGGCGGATCCGCGACGGCATCGCTGATGCGGTAGTCCATTGCCGGCATGCCTGAGGTATCGAGGTAGCCAAGATAGCTGATTTGCACCGGGGCAGGCTTGCGCGCGAATACGCCCAGCCGGTTGCCGCGGGTATGACCCGACAGATCAACCAGAATATCGATTCCATCGGCGAGGATCAGCTGCGCGGCGCGCGCGTCGTCGACGCCATCGATGTTGCGCCAGCCATGCACTTGTTGCTGCATTTCGCTTGTGCGCGCGTCCGCTTCGTCAGAATTGCTGTAACAGAATACGTCGAAGTTTTTGCGATCATGCAAGGCAAGGATGGGAAGCATGAAACCCGCAGTCGCATGTTCGCGCAAATCGGCCGACACATAGCCGATGCGCAGGCGGCGCGCAGCGTCCGCGGGCGCATGCACCTGGCGGGAAATTCCCTGCGCCTGCCGCTGGCCCCAGCGGCAATGTTCGGCATGCCACTCGTCCGCGTCGCGCTGCGCCAGCGCATGGGACATGAACAGCATGAATTCATGCGCCAGCGCGTCCCCAGGCGTGCGCCGCAGCGTCTCGCGCAGGCACGCCATCGCCTCTTCGACCAGTCCGCGTTCGTACAGCACCAGAGCCAGATTATGCCGCGCCTGCAGCTGAGCGGGCTCGACCGCCAAAGCTTCCCGGTAGTGCAGCGCGGCCGCGCGATAGTCGTGAAACTCCGACTGCAGCAGCTGGCCCAGGTTTACCTGCGCCGATACAAACCCGGCGCGCAAGTCCAGCGCCCGCGCAAACGCTGCACGCGCGCCGGCAAAATCCTTCACCGCGCACAGCGCGATGCCAAGGTCGTTGTGGGCCTCGGCATGATCGGGCGCCGCGTCCAGCACGCGCCGATACCAGGCTATGGCCCGAGTCCAGTCCCCGCTCTCGCGCGCCGCCGTAGCGCGGCGATAGCAGCTTGCCGCAGACCTTGCATGCAGCGGCAGCAGTCCGGCAAGCATGCGCGCCAGCATCAGTCCGGCCGCATCGCGGTTTCGACGCCGAACGGCTTGCTCACTGCGGCGATCGACCGCACCAGTTGCGCCAGATGCCGCGGTATGCCGCTTCCAGCGCGTGTGCATAGCCGCGCGCGTCGGTAAGGGGCGAGTCGCGCATGCGCTCGCGCAGGCCGCTGCGCAATGCGGCCAGTCGCGCTTTGTCGCGCGCCAATTCGACCGCGATGCGCACGTAGTCTGCGTCGTTCCCGGCGATCAGTTGATCCAGTCCCATGGCGCCCAGTATGCTCAGGCCCGCGCGCGACTGAAAAATATCGCCGCTGCGCGTGACCACGGGCACGCCCAGCCAAAGCGCTTCGCAGGTGGTGGTGCCGCCGTTCATCGGAAAGGTGTCGAGCAGGACATCGATCCCCGAATAGAGCGCCCAGAACTCCCTGGTCGGCAGGCGATCGTGCATGCTGATGCGGGCTTCGGCCACGCCCGCCTTTGCAAACGCCTTGCATATGCGCTCGCGCCCCAGCTCGGGCACGGTCGTCAACACGATGCGCGAATCGGGAAGCGCCCCGAGTATGCGCGCCCACAAGTCCAGCATGCGCTCGGTTACTTTGTTTGCGCCGTTCATCGAGGCAAACGTCACCCTGCCCGTGCTCTGCACAGGGGATGGCGACACCGCCGGCATATCCTCGTGTGGCCGGTAGCACCACATGCAGCGCGGCAGGCGTATCAGCGTTTCACGGTAATAGCGCTCGGTCGCACCCGGCGGATCGCAGACTGAATCGCTAATGCGATAGTCCATGGCGCGCATGCCGGTGGTATTGGGATAGGCGAGATAGGTCACCTGGACCGGCGCGGGCTTGCGCGCAAAAACCATCAGGCGGTTGTCGCGAAGATGGCCGGAAAGATCGACCAGGATATCGATAGCGTCTGCGCGTATCAGTTCGGCCGCCTGATCGTCACCCAGATCGGCAATCTCGCGCCAGCAATCGACGTCTCCGGCCAGCCGCCGCGTGACAGCGTCGACGATGCTGCCGCTGTGATAGCAGAAAACCTCGAAGGCGAGCCGGTCGCGCTGCGCCAAGGCCGGCTCGATGAAATAAGTCAGCGCATGCTGGCGGAAATCGGCGGACAGGTATCCAATGCGCAGGCGCCGCTCCGGATCGCGCGTATTGTCATGCGCTTTGACCTGGGTCAGCAGCGGATCCGCATGGATTTTCGCCCAGGCGACATGCTCCGCATACACATCTTCCGGCCGCGCGCTTTCGAGCAAGACCATCACGAAAATCAGGTTGATATGCGCGATGTTCAGGTTGGGATCGATCTCCAGGGCCTTGCGGAACAATACTGCCGCCTCTTCAGTCCGCCCGGCCTGCACCAGCACACTGCCAAGATTATTGTGGAACACCGCGTCTTTGGGACGGGCCCGGATGGAGCGCTCGAAATACTCCATGGCAAAACCAAGGTCGCGTATGCGCTGTCCGGTGAGTCCGAGAAAATGCAGTGCGTCCGCATGTTCGGGCTCCAGTTCCAGCACTTCCTCGAACAGCAGCTGCGCCCGGACGAGGTCGTTGGCATCGAAACGGGCGCGCGCCTCGACCATTAACTGCGCTGGCGTGGACGCAGGCGCGAGTGTCTTGGAGGAACCACGCCCGATATTCCGCAACAGCGACTTGAACAACATTTTCATGGTTTACCCGGGTCCGGCGAGCTGAATCAGACGCGAATTTGAGCGCTCAAGGATAGCGGAAGCCAATGGACTTTGTAAGCCTGCTCTGGCTCACCAAAAACGAAAAGCCCCTGCGGGGCTTTTCGTTCGAAACGGAACACTCGCCTGAGAGCCGTTAATGCCTCGCCGGAACGGAATCAAAATCTGGGGCAGAAGAGGGGAACTGTTCCCCCATCTCGCAGCCGCTGCTTAACGGCAGGTAGCCGGCATGTATTTCGAAGGCGTGCCGATGCAGGACCAGGTGATGGTGCCGGTCAGCGTGCTGTAGGTCGGTGTTACCGTAACAGTCACGGCCTGGCCTATACTGGTCGAGGTGGTGAGCCCGAATACGGTGACAAGGCCGGCATCGGTCACCGTGGCAAAACCGACCTTGCCCACGACAGGTATGGTCACGCCACCGCCAGCGCAGGCCGTATTGCTAGGATCGGTCTGAAATCGCTCCGCCACGGCGGTGCGTACGCCGCTCGCGGCAAGCAACAGTTCCGACACCTTGGCGCGAACCCCCCCGCGGCAGAATAGTTGTCGCCTCGATAGAATCTGAACCCTGGGGGCG
>CAKKSJ010000099.1 GCA_919902965.1 Burkholderiales bacterium | reverse complement strand
CAGCGAGCGGATGAACACGCGTTCGTCCGCCTGGTGTGCGCCCATGCGGATGCGGTCACCGAGGATGGCACCGCCGGAAAAGGGGCTCGAAGGATCGACCGCCACCACGCCGACGCTGGCGCCGCGCGCGAGCCAGGCGCCGATCAGCGCACTCACCAGCGTGGACTTCCCCGCACCGGGCGGGCCGGTGACACCCAGGACGCGCGCGCGCCCGAGGTGTGGCTGCAATTCGCGCAGCAGCGCCTTGCCTGCCGCGGTCTCGTTCTCCACGGCCGACATGGCGCGCGCCAGTGCGCGGCGCTCGCCCGCGAGAATTTCGGCAGGCGCGATCGCTCCGGCTGCAGTTTTCATTCGTACCCCGAGCGGGCGCTGATCAGACCATCACCAGCGGCTGGCCGAAGCCGAGTTCCCGGCGCAGCGTCGCGCAGATCTCGCCATGGGTGCAGCCGGCCCCGGCGGCCTCGACCACGCGCTCGAATATATTCTGCCTCGGATCTGCGGCGGCCGCGGCGAGATCGTCCTGCGCGGTTTGCACCGCGGCCTGCGAGCGCGCCGCCTTGCAGGCCTTGAACGCGGCAATATGCGCCTGCATTTTCGCCGCATCCGGCGTGGGCAGCGCCTGGCGTTCGCCTTTGCCTTCTTCAACCCGGTAGGCGTTGACCCCGACCAGCGTCTGTTCGCCCGACTCTATTCGCTCCTGGAAGCCGCGCGCCGAGGCGCCTATCATTTTTTGCACCAGGCCCTGCTCCACCGCCGCGTACATGCCGCCCGCGGACTCCACCTGCGCCATGACGGCGACTATCTTCTGCTCCATCGCGTCGGTGAGCGACTCGATGTAATAGCTCCCGCCGAGCGGATCGATCACGTCGGTGAGCTGCGCCTCCTCGCGCAGTATGTTCTGCGTGTTTACGGCGATGCGCGCGCCGAACTCGGTCGGGCAGGACAGCGCCTCGTCGTAGGCATCGGTATGCAGCGACTGCAGCCCGCCGAAAATACCGGCCATGGCCTGTATCGTGACGCGCGCGATATTGTTGAGGGGCTGCTGGCGCGTAAGGTCCACGCCCGAGGTCTGGCCGTGGAATTTGAAGCGCCAGGCGCGCGGATCGCGCGCGCCGAAGCGCTCGCGCGTGATGCGCGCCCAGATGCGCCGG
>CAKKSJ010000098.1 GCA_919902965.1 Burkholderiales bacterium | reverse complement strand
CGCGCGGATCACCGATTTAGAACGGATGAAAAAGCGCCATCCGTTCTAAATCGGCGATCTTGTATAAAAGCTACCCCGAAACGCCCTTGCACTTACCCATAATCGTGTTTTCCGTACGGAAATCAAGGGTGGCGCGCGCCCCCCCCAGGAGAACTTGCTTCGCGGCGCAGCGCGCAAATCCGCGGCTAACATGCGACACCGTATAGATATCCCGGTTCGGACTGTTTTTCGTTTTCCACCTCCCGGTGATATCCTGACACCATGCAACTGGTGCTAATCAGCGGTCTGTCCGGCTCGGGCAAGAGCGTCGCGCTCAACGTGCTGGAGGACAGCGGCTACTACTGCGTAGACAACCTCCCGGTCGCGCTGGTAGTGCCGCTGCTCGAGTCGCTCGCCGGCTCCGGCCATGAGCACGTCGCCCTGAGCATGGACGCGCGCAGCGGCACTTCGGTGCGCCAATTGCCGCAGACTGTCGCCGCGCTCAAGGACAAGGGTGTGGACGTCAGGCTGCTGTTCCTGGAGGCCAAAGACGGGACCCTGATCAAGCGATTTTCCGAAACGCGGCGGCGCCATCCATTGAGCAAGGGCGGGCTTACCGTGGCCGAGAGCATCTCGCGCGAGCGCGAACTGCTAGGTGACATCGGCGAATTCGCTCATCACGTCGACACCAGCGAACTCTCACCCAACACGCTGCGCAGCTGGATCAAGAACCTGGTCGAAATCGACCGCTCGCGCCTCACGCTGCTGTTCGAGTCCTTCGGCTTCAAGCAGGGAATCCCGCTGGATGCGGATTTCGTTTTCGATGTGCGCTGCCTGCCCAACCCCTATTACGAGCTGCATTTGCGCGAGCTGACCGGCCTGGACGCCGCGGTCGCCGTCTTTCTGGAAAAAGACGAAGCGACCCAACACATGTACCGCGATATTCACGCCTTCATCACCACTTGGCTGCCCGCCTTCGTGCGCGAAAACCGCAGCTATCTGACCATCGCCATAGGCTGCACCGGGGGACAGCACCGTTCGGTGTATTTCGCAGAACGGCTGGGCGCGGCCTTCGGCGTCGATAACCAGGTGATGATCCGGCACAGGCAGATCTCATGAAAAAAACCGTCACGCTTGCCCTCACGGGCGCCTCCGGCATGGCCTACGGCATACGCCTGCTCGAATGCCTGCTGGTCGCGGGTGTGCGCGTCTACCTGATTTACTCGCAGGCGGCGCAGGTGGTCGCCCGGCAGGAGATGGACCTGGCGCTGCCGGCACGCACCGCCGAGACGGAAACACTGTTCAGCGAGCGCTTCAAGGCGCAGCCAGGCCAGCTGCGCGTATTTGGCCGGGAGGAATGGTTCGCGCCGGTGGCCTCGGGTTCCAATGCGCCCGACGCCATGGTGATTTGTCCCTGCACCATAGGCACTCTGGCAGCGGTCGCCGCGGGAATGTCCGACAATCTGATCGAGCGTGCCGCGGACGTCATGCTGAAGGAAAAGCGCAAGCTCGTGCTGGTGCCGCGCGAAACACCTTTTTCCGCAATTCATCTGGAGGCCATGCTCAAGCTCGCACACGCCGGCGCGGTCATCCTGCCCGCCAATCCGGGCTACTACCACCGTCCGCAGAACGTCGGCGAGCTGGTCGATTTCATCGTTGCGCGCGTGCTGGACCAGCTCGGCGTTGAACACGAACTGGTGGCGCGCTGGGGGGAAAATTAGAACAACGGCCGGCGCGACCTCTGCGCTGACCGCGGCCTAACCGAACTTAGCGGATTCGCGGGGCGCGAACTGGTCAACTGATTGATTTTTCACGT
>CAKKSJ010000097.1 GCA_919902965.1 Burkholderiales bacterium | reverse complement strand
CTGGAGGACAAGGGGGGATGCATCCCCCCTTGTTCGTGGGATAAGGGCTTTTCCCCCGCCGGAGACACTTTGCTTGGTTCCGGCTTGTCCGGCTTAGGATCCTGCCCGCGGATGGCGCAATCTGAGCAAGCGGAAAACCGTGCCGTCGCATTGGATGCGGAGGATTTTTCGCCCCTGGCCGAGCTCGGCGTCGCGCCGCAGCGACGCGGCCTGGTGCGCCGCTGGCTGCGCTTTTTCGGTTTCGCGGCCCTGTTCGTCTACTTCGGTTTTGCAGTGGTGGTGCTGGCACTGCGCTTCTGGATCCTGCCGCAAATCGAGGATCATCCTGAGCTGATCGCGCAGACTATATCGCGCAGTATCGGCCAGCGCGTCAGCATCGGCAGCGTCGATTCGGGCTGGCAGCGCCTGCGACCCTACCTCGCGCTGACCGATCTGCAGCTCTATGACAGCGAGGGTCGCGTAGCCTTGTCGCTGCCCTCGGTGTCCTGCACCCTGTCGTGGGACTCGCTTGCGTTCGGCGCCCTGCGCTTTCATTCCCTTTTCTTCGACAAGCCGCATCTGAACATTCGACGGGATCAAGGGGGCGCCGTCTATGTTGCCGGCCTCAGGCTCAATACCGAGGCCTCCAGCAAGGGGTTCTCCGGCTGGCTGCTGGCGCAGCGTGAAGTCATTGTCCGCGATGCCCAGGTGAGCTGGGACGATCAGCTGCGCCACGCGCCGCCCCTGTCCCTGGCCAACGTGAACTTCCTCATGCGCAACCGCGGCAGCCAGCATCGATTCGCGCTGCGCGCACAGCCGCCGCGCGAACTCGCCGCGGCGCTCGACCTGCGCGGCGAACTGGCGGGCGCGAGCTTCGCGCAGCTGCAGGCCTGGAACGGCAGTTTGTACGCCGAACTTCCCTACACCGACCTGTCGGCATGGCGTGCCTGGATCGACCATCCGCTGCAAATCCAGCAAGGTCAGGGCGGTTTAAGGCTGTGGTTGCGTTTCGCGGACAAACAGCTGGCTGAGGCCACCGCCGATGTCGCGCTTGGCAATATCAATGCGCGCCTCGCCCCGGAACTGCCGGTGCTGGAGATGCGCTCGCTGCAAGGGCGCTGGTCGGCCAAGCGCGCGCAGGGCGGCTACGATATTGGCGGCAAACGGGTGGCGATGACGCTGCAATCCGGTGTGACGCTGCCGCCGGCGCAGTTTGCCTTGAAGTGGCGTCCCGGCGACGATGCGCGCGCAGAAAGTGGCGAGGTGCGTATCGACGCGCTGGAACTGCAGCCGCTGGCGCTCCTCGGCGAGTACCTGCCCCTGCCACCACAGTTGCGCAAGTTCCTTGCGGATGCCGCGCCCCAAGGCAAGGTCTCCGACATGCAGGTCGACTGGCAAGGTTCCCTGCCGAACCCGCAGCGCTTTAGCGCGCGCGGCCGTTTCGATCAGTTGGGGATGCGCGCCCACGCCCGCTTGCCCGGATTCTCCGGACTCAGCGGCAACATCGATGCCAATGAAAAAAGCGGCAGCGCGCTGCTCGACTCAAGCAAGGTGGGGCTGGCGCTGCCCTGGGGATACACCGAAGCGTCGCGAGAATTCGACACGCTAAGCGCGCAGTTGGCGTGGACCCATGCGGCGGGCGAGTTGCAGCTCAAGCTGTCGAACATCGCCTTTGCCAACGCCGACCTGGCAGGGACAGCCTTCGGCAGCTATGCTACTGCATCCGAGGGTCCGGGCGTGATCGATCTCACCGCGCGGCTCAACCGTACCGACGCCCGCCGGGTGCCGCGCTATATTCCTTTTTTGAATAAGGTCGTGAGGGATTGGCTGGAGCGCGCTTTGCTGGCCGGGCGGGCGAGCGAGGTCAGCATGCGCTTGAAAGGCAATCTCAGGGATTTTCCGTTTCAGAGCAAAAACAGCGGCGTGTTCCAGATCTCGGCCAAAGTGGCGGGAGGGAGTCTGAGTTATGCCGAGGGCTGGCCGACCATCGAGGGTATAGACGCGGAACTGCATTTCAACGGCAGGAGCATGGAAGTGGTCAGCCGCAAAGCGAGCGTGCTCGGCGCGCGGGTGACCAAGGCGCGCGTAAGCCTGCCGGACCTGTTTGCGCAAGACCGGATACTCGCAGTCAACGGCCAGGCAGAAGGACCGACCGCCGAATTCCTGAAGTTTGTCGCGCAAAGCCCGGTGAACGGCCTTACCGGTGGAATTACCGCAAATATGGGTGCGACCGGCAGCGGCAAGCTGCAACTCAATCTCGAATTGCCGCTTGCGCGCCTGGCTGATGTCAAGCTCGCAGGCAGCTACCAGATTGCTGGCAACCAGATCAGCATCGATCCCGACTGGCCGCCGCTGTCGCAGGCGGGCGGGCGGCTTGAATTCACCGAAACAGGTGTAAGCACGCGCGCGCTCAACGCGCAGTTTCTCGGCGGTCCGGTGGCCGTCAAGCTTGCGAGCCAGCGCGATGGCAGCGTAGCGGTTGAGGCCAAGGGCACGCTCAACGCGTCAGCCCTGCAAGCGGCGCTGGAGCAACCGCTGCTGCGGCGGCTGAGCGGCGCCACTGACTGGAGCGCGAACCTGAATTTTCGCAGGAGCGGGGCCAGTATCCTGGTGGAATCGGGACTGCAGGGCATCGTCTCGACCCTGCCGGCGCCCCTGAATAAGCCGGCCGCCGCTGTGCTGCCCCTGCGTTTCGAACACAGCGTCAGCACCGAGGAGCAGAGCAGCCGCTGGAGCGGTCCGCCGGCGAGCGATCGCAGCACGCTGGCCCTGGGCAAGATCCTGCGCGTGGAGCAGCATCGTCGCCGCGAAGGCGGGAAGATGCTCATCCAGCGCGGCGCCATTGGTCTCAACGAGGCGCCCCGGCTGCCAGAAGCAGGTATCGTCCTCAACGGCACTGCGTCCGCGCTCGATCTGGACCAATGGATGAGCGTGCTCGGCGGCGCGGACGCCGCGCCAGTTCCGCTGCGTTCGCTCAGCCTGAAAATAGGGGTGCTTGATGTATACGGCAAGCGCATCAACGATGTCGCCGTGCGCGCAGGTTTTCAAGGCAGCGACTGGCTTGCCGACATCGATGCGCGCGAGCTCTCGGGCAAGGTGCGCTGGCGCGCCCAGGGCAAAGGACGGGTAAGCGCGCAGCTGTCGCATTTCACCTTTCCTGAGCCCACCCCCGGCAAACTGGCAGACGACGCGCCGCCCAAGGAATTGCCGGGGCTGGACATCGTCGCGGACAACCTGGTGGTGCACGGCAAGAAACTCGGGCGACTGGTACTTGCGGCGGCGAACGAGGGACTGAACTGGCGCATAGAGAAACTGACGCTGGCGACGCCGGACAGCCACTTGAGCGCCGACGGTTTGTGGCAGGGCGTCGCCGCGCAGCAGCGGACCAGCATGAACCTGAAACTCGAAGTAAGCGATGTGGGCAAGTTCCTTGAGCGCGTCGGCTATCCGGGGAGCATGCAGCGCGGCAACGCCAATCTGCTGGGCAAGCTCAGCTGGGCCGGCAACCCGCAGAGCATCGACTACCCGACGCTGGCCGGGGATTTGTCGTTAATCGCGGCAAAGGGCCAGTTTCTCAAGATCGAGCCGGGCATAGGCAAGTTGCTGGGCATACTGAGCCTGCAAGCGCTGCCGCGGCGCATTACGCTCGACTTCCGCGATATATTCAGCGAGGGCTTCGCCTTCGATAACATTACCGCCACCGCAACTATCTCCAAGGGCGTGCTGAAAACGCAGGACTTCATCATGCTCGGGCCTTCGGCGCAGGTGGGGCTGTCAGGGGACATCGATCTCGCCCGGGAAACGCAGGCGCTCAAGGTGAGAGTGGTGCCCAGCGTCGGCGACAGCCTGTCGGTGGCGGGCTTGGTGCTGCTCGCCAATCCGATCACGGGCGTCGCTTCATTCCTGGCGCAGCGACTGCTCAAAGACCCGCTGGGCCAGGCGTTTGCCTACCAGTATGCCGTCACCGGCAGCTGGGCCGACCCGAAGGTCGAGAAACTGGCGCGCGAAACGCCGGCCGGCAGTACGCACGATCAGCCGCGCGGCATCGCCGAACTGCCCGCGGGCGGGAGCCAGGCAAAGTGAGCGGAGCGGAAACGCGATGACAACAGGATGAACCATCATGGCTGAAGGCAAATTCAGGGTCGCGGCAGTGCAGATGGTGTCCGAGCCGGAAGTGCAGGCGAACCTGGCTGTCGCCGGAGAATTGATTGCGCAGGCGGCGGGCGAGGGTGCACGCCTGGTGGCGCTGCCCGAATATTTCTGTCTCCTCGGCCTGCGCGACCGCGACAAGGTGAACGTGCGCGAAACTGACGGGCATGGGCCGATACAGGACTTCCTCGCGGCGGCTGCGGCGCGGAACAAAGTATGGCTGGTCGGCGGCTCGGCGCCGCTGGAATGCGCCGATCCGGACAAGGTCA
>CAKKSJ010000096.1 GCA_919902965.1 Burkholderiales bacterium | reverse complement strand
CCTGCGTCGCCGCGGTGTTCGCCACCTGCACCTGCGCCGCCGCCGTCTGCGCCGTCGCCGTTGCCTGCGCCGCCGCGGTCTGCGCCGCCTGGACCACCGCGGCTGTCTGCTGCGTCACCTGGGTCGTCGCCACCGAGGCCACCGCCGCCTGCGCCGTCGTCGCGGAAGATTGGGCGCTGGCCGCACTGGCTGCCGTCTGCGCCACCGCCGCCGCGGCCTGCGCCGCTGCCGGCGTCGTCGCCGCGGCTGCCTGCGTCGCCGCGGTTGCCGCCACCTGCACCTGAGTCGAAGCGGCCTGCGCTTGCGTAGTCGCCTGGGTTGCTGCCGCCTGCGCCGTCGCCTGTACCGAAGCCTGCGTGGTCGAAGTCGCCGCCGCCGCTACCGTCACCTGCGCCACGGCCGCCGTTGCCTGTGCGGTCGCCGCGCTGGATGCGGCCTGCGCCGCCGCTGCCGCGGCCTGCGCCGCTGCGGGCGTCGCCGCCGTCGAAGCCTGTGTGGCTGCCGTCGTTGCCGCGGTCGCGGCGCTGGTCGCCTGCGTCGCCGCCGCCTGTGCCGTCGTCGAAGCCGTTGCCGCCACCTGCGTTGCCGCTGCTGCTGCCGCCTGTACGTTGGCCACCGTCGCCGGCGGCCGCGCCGCCGCCGCCACCACCTGCGCCGCTGCCGATGCTGCCGGCGGGGCCGGCGGAGTGGCCGGCACCGCACCTGCCTGGAAGGCGGTCGCCACGACCGCCTGGGCCTGGGTATTCGCCTGCACTTGCGCGGTGGCCGCCGTGGCAGTCGCCGCGGCCGCCGCGGCCGATGCCTGAGCTGCCTGGGCTGCTGCCGCCGCCGCGACTGCCGGCGGGGCATCCTTGGCCGCTGCCGCCTGGGCGACAGCATTAGCGGCGGCTACCTGCGCTACCTGCGCAGTTGCGATCGCCGACGCCGCATTCGCCGCCGCCTGGACCGCGACCGGCGTATTCACCGGGAGCACCGCCGCGGCGGTCGAATTCACCACGGCCTGGACCGCCGCCGGCGCAGCCGCAATCGGCGCTACCGGCGAGGGAGCCTGCCCCAGGGGAGCCGCCGCAAACTGTCCCGGGTTCACAATCGTCGTGCCCGCCGCCGTTTGCAGCGCAAGCCCGCCGGAGACGACCGAGGCGGACTGAACGGCGCCCGTCGCAGCGACCAGCAGCGTGATATCGCTGCCGCGTATGCCTATGGTCGCGGTGCCCGCGGCCAGGCGCACATTGTTGCGGTTGGTCGAGCCGATGAGACCCGTCACGAAGCGCATCGCGCCTTGCAGCAGACTTACCGCCGAATTGCCCGCCTTGGGGTTGTTGGCGCTGAAGCTGTATTGATCGACGCGGAACTGGGTATTAGGCTGCAGCGACGTGAGCTGGCCGTCCTCGAACTTGATCACGACGCGGCCGTTGCCCGCGGTCCGGAAGGTCGTCCCGGGATCGAAGGTATCGCCGGGCTTGACCGGTCTGGGGGCGCTGCTGCCGGTCTGCGCGCGCACGTCGCCGGCAGCCTCGTGTACGTAACCCACCGCTGCCCAGGCAAGGTTCGAAACCGCCGCGAGAACCGCAAACAGGCACCAGGCCGACGACCGCAGCAATGAACGGCGAGAGTTGAAGAGCGTCATGGCGTTGCCCCTTTATTTTGCTTACTGGAATTCTTTCCGGATTTGCTTATTCGACTGCAAACTTCCCGGCCCTGAGACGTCATTTTGCTTATAGCACAAAATAAGTCAATACGGTTGAACGTCATGGCGATTTCGGCAATTTTCGCGGCATTGTGTTGCGCGCCGCGCTGCATCGCGCGGAGCACCGCAGCCTGCCCGGCCTGGTTTAGCCGATTCCACACCGAGAGGCCGACGAACACCACCGTCTGCTGCACCCCGGGCTCCCACGGGCCCAGCTCCTCCGCGCGCAGCAGGGCCTTGACGAGTTCATCGTCCTGCTCGCCCAGATAGAGTTTGGTCAGCGCGAAGCTCGCCCAGCTGAAAGGCGATGTCGGCCGCTGCACCAGCGCCATGCGAAAGTCCACATTGGCGCTGCGCGCGGCTGCTTCGGCGAGCTGCGGATCCCTGGCGGCGCTCATGCTGCGCAATTGCAGCGTGCCCGATTCTTCCAGCGCCCAGGGATTGCCCGGCGAGTAGCGCAGGCTGCTGGCCAGGTAGTGCATGACGCGCGTCCAGTCCTCGGCGCGGTAGGCCTGCCCGGGTTTGGCCCAGCGCTGGATTTCCAGATGCGCCGACTGCACGTAGAAATTGGACAGCCCCTCCTTGCCGGCCTTGAAGGCGAGCAAGCCGAGCAGCAGGATCAGCGCGGCTGACCATGCGACCCGTTTGGGCAATCCGAGGGAAGTCCGGGTCATTGCTATTGGCCCCAAGCCCGCGACAGCAATTCATCAGGGGCGTCCAAGATGCGTCATCTATCGAGGGGAAGGATTCTGGCGCGGGCTCTCTCTGGATCGACTGAGATCAGCGCCCCTTGCTCCAACCCCTCACGGAAGCGACGAATCGCTGCTATAACGGCATCTCCAGCGACCTCAGGCAGTACGTTTTCGGCCCGGATCTGGATCACGCTCGGCCCGCCTGCCTGAGTCGCCGCAAGAATGGCGCCGAAATCCAGATCGTGGGTAAAGACGATGTAATCATTTGTTCTGGCCCATTCCATAATGGCTCGGTCTGTGGCGCGAGGATCGCCAAGCACGAACCAGTGAGCTGCATCCAATCCTGCCGCCATGAAAACGTCCACCCACCGGGGTGAAAGGTTCATGTCGATGAGAATTTTCATCAGGTAGCGAGAGGCAGTTCCTTCTCTTCGGCGCGCCAGGCCGCGTAGGTCAGCGCTTCCAGTACATCTTGCCTCTCGATGTAAGGATACGCGGCCAGTACGTCGTCGATGGTCTTGCCCGATGCCATCAATCCTACCAATGTGCCCACGGTCACCCGCATGTTCCTAATGCAGGGTTTGCCGCCCATTACCTGGGGATCCATCGTAATCCGGCTCAATTTTTGCATGGTGGACCTCCGCGTCTGTTCGCGTCGATCTTAGCATACGCCCCGCGTTCGCGAGCCTTCGCCCAAGATCGGTCTCTTCACAGCCCCTAAGCAATTGCTGCAAACGCCGCGTTAGTGGCGGCGATCGCCGCGGGGCGCTCGCGCACCAGGCGCCAGGACTCGGTTTCGCCGACGATCTCCTCGGCGGCGGCGCGCCCCGGCTCCAGCTCCGGCATGCGCGCCGGCATGTCGTGCGCGTCGGAGGCGAGCACCCTGACCCAGCCGCGCTCGAGCAACTGGCGCGAGCGCTCGCGGCAGCGCGGGCCGAACACGCCGGCGACCGAGCCTGCGGTGAGCTGCAGCCAGCAGCCCATCTCCACGAACGGCGCGATGGCCTCGATGTCGCGCATGATTTCCTTGTTGCGCTCCGGGTGCGCGATCATCGGCCTGATCCTGCGCTCGAGCAGCCAGGCGGCGAGCTTGTCGCTGCCAGGAAGTACGTGGCTGTCGGGAAACTCCAACAGCACGATGCCGTAGCCCTCGATCACGCCCAGCAGCGGCAGCGTGTTCTCTTCCGCCAGCTGAATGATTTCCGGGCCGATGCGCACCTCGGCCGCGTAGCCGATCGCGAGCGGAATGTTCAGGGCATCGAGTTCGCCGCGGAAAGCCGCCGCCGCCGCGCGGATGCCGGCCAGCGTGTTGTCGTAGCGGCGCGGCAGGATGTGCGGCGTGACTATCGATGTGACAATGCCGGCGGCCACCGCGCGCCGGGCGAGCCCGATGGCCGCGGCCAGCGTCTGCGGCCCGTCGTCTATGCCTGGAAAGAGGTGGCAGTGGACGTCGACCATGCCGGCGGCCTACTTCTTGGTGGCGCCGTAATAGCCGTAACGTTTGTAGTACTTGTACTTGCCGCCGTAGCTGAAATAGCGCCCGTAACCGTAGTAGCGTTCGGACTTGTCCACGTCCAGCCGGTTCAGCACCACGCCGAGCAAATGCGCCCGGCCTTTCTTCAGCAGTTGGATCGCGCCCTTGGACACCTGGTAGGGCGTGGAATCCGCGCGCACCACGAACACCATGGCATTGGCCACGCCGGCGAGGATGGTGGCGTCGCTCACCAGCTGCACCGGCGGCGAGTCGATCAGGATGACGTCGAACATCGACTCGAGTTTGTGCAGCACCTCGGCGAAGCGCTTCGACGACAGCAGTTCCGAGGGGTTAGGCGGAATCGGGCCGGAGGGAATGTAAAACAGCCCCGACTCGTGCTCGTACACGCACTTGTTCACCGGCTCGGTGCCGGCCACCAGGTTCGACAGGCCCGGCATATTGAGTTCGCCGCCCATGACTTTGTAGACCGAGGGCCGGCGCATGTCGGCGTCGATCAGGCAGGTGCGCTTGACCTGCGCCAGGGCGAAGGCGAGATTCATCGACACCGAGGTCTTGCCTTCCTCGGGCACCGAGGAGGTGATCAGCACCACCTTGTGCGGATCGTCCAGCGCCGACATCAGTATGCCGGTGCGCAGCGTGCGCACGGCCTCGCTGAAGGCAGGGTTGAAGTTCTTCAGGAAGCCGCGCTGCAACTCGAACTTGGCGTGTCTGCCGGGCACCCAGGGCAGGATCCCCAGCAGGGGGACTTCGAGTTTGTTCGCCACGTCTTCGCCGGAACGCACGGTGTTGTCGAGATGTTCCAGCAGCAGTGCCAGCACGATGCCCAGCATCAGACCGACGAACAGCGAAATCGCGATGATCAGGGTCTTGCGCGGCTTGACCGGGCTCGCCGGAACGATGGCCGGATCGACCACGCGTGCAATGCTGGACTGCAGGTCACTGGTGGCGCCCGTCTCCTTGGCGCGGTTGACGAACAGGTCGTAGAGTTGCCGGTTGGTCTGCACGTCGCGCTCCAGCGTCGCCAACTGGAATTCCTTGCGGCTCATGTCCTGGATTTCGCTCTTCGATCTGTCCAGGGACGCCTGCATGGTCTTCTCGGTCGCCTTGGCAACTTCGTACTCGCGGGTGATGCTCGATACCACCGAGTCCACCACCTTCTGGGTGTTTTCGCGCGCCTGGCGCAGATCGGATTCGGCGGCGATGATTTTCGGATGATTGGCGCCGTAGCGATTGTTTAGCTCGGCGAGCTTGCGCTCGGCTTCGGCTTCCGCGGTCTTCAGCGGGATCACGCTGGGGCTGCGCAGCACCGTCGGTATGGAGTCGAGCTTCGCGCGCGATTCGCCTTTGAGCACCGCCTGCACCTGGCGATAGGCGTTTTCCAGTTCCGCGACTTTCTGCCGAGCGGCGACCATGGCGGTCGTCAGAGTGGTGAGCTGGCTGCTCGCGCCCAGCGCCACCCCCTTGGCATCGACAATTTTTTCCCTGTCGCGGAATTGCTGCAATGCGCGCTCGGAAGCCTCGACCGTCGCCCGCAGGCCCTTGACCCGCTCGGTGAGCCAGGCGCCCGCCTTCTGCGTCATCTGCAGCCGCGACTCCAGGTCGCTCTCGATATAAACGTCGGCCAGGGCATTGGCCACTTTCGCCGCGAGCGCCTTGTCGCTGGACTCGAAGCTCACCTTGATCAAAAAGCTGAGGCGAACCAGTTGCACGTCTAGGCCGGACTGGACTGCGCTGATCGCGGTAGCGCTCAGGGCTTCATCGGACAAGGGCGCTTCCTCCGGCAGCCAGCCGGCCGGGATCCAGTCGCGCCAGGGTATGGAGAGATTCAGTGCGGGCGGTTTTTGCCTCGGGTCGATGGCGGGATCGGTGCTTAGATTGAGGCGCTTGACCAGTTTCACCGCCAGTTCGCGCGATTTGAGTATCCCCAATTGTGTCTGGATATGCTCGTGGTTGCCGCTGATGCCGCCGTAAACCTCCTGAACAGAGACGACGTTTGATTTTGTTGGCTCTATATAGAGTGTAGCGGTCGAACGATACACGGGCGTAATGGAATAAGCGACCAGGGCGGCGACCGCGCCGACCAGAAAAGTGAGCAGCACGATAGCCCAGCGCTTTTTCTCCAGGCTGCGCCGCCAGAAGCGCAGATAGTCAGATAGTGTGTCTTCTGGCCGCGCATCGGTATCAGAGTATTCTTGCGGAAGCTGTTCGATTTGCATGTTAACGAAGCTAGAAGAAACTCTCTTCGACGGTCAGGATATCCCCCGGATAGATCGGGCTGTCGAGTTCCACCTTCATGCGCGCCTCGTTCGGGGTGCCGTCGCGGACTACGTACATGTTGCGCTTGGAAGCGCGATCCTTGAACCCTCCCGCAAGCGATACGGCCTTGAGCACGGTGAGCCCGGGAACGTAAGGATAACCCCCGGGTTTATACACTTCGCCGTTGATGAAGAACGGACGGTACTCTTCTATGCTCACTGTGACCGTGGGATTCTTCAGATACTCCGCCTTGAGGAGTCCGGAGGTAATCTTTTGCTCCAATTCGCCCGCGGTCAGCCCCTTGACGCGGATTTCGCCTAGCACGGCGTACTGTATCGTTCCGGCATCGGTGAGCCGGACTTTCTCGCGTTTGAGGTCGTCTTCTCCGAGGACGTAGATGGAAATGACGTCACCGGAGGCCAGTTTGTAGCGCGAGAGCAGATCGTCGCCCCCTTGCGCGAGCGCCAGCCGCGGCAAAATCGCCAGCAAGCCTAGGGCAAGAAGGTAACAG
>CAKKSJ010000095.1 GCA_919902965.1 Burkholderiales bacterium | reverse complement strand
TCGGTCAGTTCAACATCCTGCGATCTCGCGCGCTGCTTGTGCTGGCCAACGGCTAGGAGTGTCGCTGCGGACCGGCCGTCAAAGCCGTAGGGAACCGTCATCAGCCCGGAAATAGCCATGGTCGAACCTCCTCGATATTGGCGACGGCAAGTTGATAGTCCGGTGGCTGCTGGGTTTTTGTATCGATGGCGGCCCTTACGTCCTGGATAAAGTAGCCGATCAGGGCGCCCCGGCATGTATCTACCCGAGCTGCAGTGTTATTGAAGTATTCGAAGCGGATCAGCGATTCCTGGTCCGGCGTCAGACCGGGATGAGCGACGAGACGCACACGTACCTTCGCCATCCAGGCCTCATCTTCGTGGTCAAGGCGCTCAGATGGTGAATCCAGAAGGTTGGCGCTTTCAATTCGACCGAGCGCGTAGTCTCGAAAATCCTGATTGGTCGAGCAGAAGGCGCGTGCATGCCAGCGGCGGCCTGCCCGAATCAAACTATGGGGCGAGATAACTCTCTGGTGTGGGGACGGCTCCCGCATTGAGCGATAGGTAATCTGAAGCGCTCTACGAGCCCGGATCGCCTCCGACAGGAGCGCAAAAATTCTTGGAGATGGAACAGACAGCTCAGGGAATGCCGCCCAGATGGTGCGGCTGGGGGACGATTCAGGTATCGCGTGAGGTACACCGACCAGGGCAAGGTACTGCGAGAGCGAAATAGCGTCGTTTTGCTTGCGAAGATCAACATTCCGCCCGGCCCGATAAGCCTCCAAAGACGCGTGGTAGCTCCGTGTCTTGCTATTCCAATCCATCCACCTTGGGTGCTTTTCACGAAATTCCCGAATCCACTCGCTGGCGCGAACACTGCTTAGTTCAAACAGTTCCCGAAGGCGGGCATTGTTCAGCCGTCCTTCCCAAAGAAGGATCGACGCCAAGAGCGTCAGTCGTTGCTGCTGTATGTCGCCTCTACCTATCATACGGACAACCATATATTACGAGTAACCGTATATTACGGCAATTCGTAAGGTATGCGCAACCTTCCTTTTTGGCCGTAGCGTCAATCCCTAACCACTATGGGCACGAGCTTGATAAAGTGTCAGAAACATGTTTATAATTCTACCAGTCAGGAGATATAACCATGCAAACCCTCGCAAAACAAATTCTGGAGCACTGCGCCGGTTTGCCGGAGGGCACGCCTTTGGTCGCGAAAGAACTTTTGCATCTGGGCACGCGGGCGGCCGTGGATCAAGTGCTGTCCCGCCTTGTGCGGCGTGGCACCCTGCTGCGGGCTGGTCGCGGCATCTATGTCCTGCCAGTCGAGAGCCGCTTTGGCACCCGTGCGCCTTCGACGGTCAAGATGGTTGAAGGCCTGGCAAACCAGCGCGGCGAAACTATCGTGTCTCACGGCGCAGCCGCCGCCAACGCGCTGGGTCTGACCACGCAGGTGCCTATGCGGGCGGTCTATCTGACTTCCGGCCGCAGTCGTCGTTTGAAACTGGGCGCACAGACGGTCGAGTTCCGGCACGCGCCGGTCTGGCAGCTTATCTTTCCTGGGCGAGCCGCCGGCGAAGTGGTTCGGGCGCTGGCTTGGTTGGGTCCGGAAAAAGCCGGCGAGGCGATCCGGATGTTGCGCTCCAAACTGGCACCGTCCGAGCTGCAAGAAGTCGCGTCGGCGTGTGCGCGCCTGCCGACTTGGATGGCCCGAGAAGTCAGCTCCCTCGTAAGCCATGGCTGAGTTCTTCCAGCTCTCCACAGCAGAAAGGCTGGACGCACTCAACGCAGCAGCCGACACATCCGGTCTCCTACCCCACCTCTTGGAGAAGGACGTCTGGGTGGTCTGGTCTTTGCAGCACCTTTTCGCCGGCCCCTATGCTGAGCATCTCGTATTCAAGGGTGGCACGTCCCTGTCAAAAGCCTACAACGTCATCCGTCGATTCTCCGAAGACGTGGACCTGACCTACGACATCCGCGCCATCGCAGGCGATCTGGTCGGCGACGCGGATGCGCCAATGCCAGCGAGCAAGAGCCAGGAAAAGAAGTGGAGCAAGGAAATTCGTGCGCGCCTGTCAGATTGGGTGTGCAGCGAAATCGTGCCTCGGCTCAAACATGACCTTGAGCAGCAAGGGTTACCAGCAACAGTACGGGCCGAGGGCGACAAAGTGTTTATCAACTACGCGCCGCTCGCAACAGGCACGGGCTATGTTGCACCCGCCGTCATGTTGGAGTTCGGTGCTCGCTCTACCGGGGAACCCAGCGAGCCACGCGTTATCCGCTGCGATGCGGCCGCACACCTGGATGCGGTAGAGTTTCCAACCGCAACACCGCAAGTTATGCGTCCCGAGCGGACCTTTTGGGAGAAGGCCACCGCAATTCACGTCTTTTGCGCCCAAGGCGCATTCCGTGGCGGTGACCGCTTCTCCCGTCACTGGCATGACGTGACCCGACTGGATGCCGCCGGCTTCGCGGAGGCAGCTATCGCGGACAAGGCACTCGCTCAGGCGGTTGCCGATCATAAGAGCTTGTTCTTTGCAGAGAAGAATGCGCACGGCGATGTCATCGACTATCACGCCGCGGTTTCCGGTGGACTCCAGCTCGTACCTGCTGACGACGCGCTAGCTAAATTGGCTGCCGACTATCAACGCATGGTCGATGACGGTTTATTTCTCGACGACGTAGAGTCTTTCGAGGTCTTGCTGGAGCGATGCCGAGCAATTCAGCAGAAGGCTAATACAACCCGACCACCGGAATAGAATTCAGTCGACATGAAATAACAATTGTCTGCCAGAAGCCTTGCCTGGTTGGCGAGCAATATAGCAGGTCATGTGGATGGAGCCATTTTGGTGCTTTCACACAAAGGGCTTTTCAGAACTCCGAGCAAAGCCTGCAACATTCGCAGTCGCGAGCAAGCGCGAAAACTATGGCTCCTGGCTGCGCCCGTTGGCACTCGGCAGATGGTGACCTGGGTCCCGGAGTGACGACCACTTGGTGCTTATGGAGCTGTGCGTCAGTAAGCAATTGATTTTATGTAACTCAACTAGACCGTACGTCGCCAATTTTGCCGGACTTGTCCGGAATGTTCCTAACAAAGTCACGCAAATCTCACGCGAGCACGCACAAGCGCGTGCGCACCAGACATCAGTTTATATTGTAGCGCCTTCAACACGGAAGAGCATGGAGGCCGGTGGTGTATTCCCGACGGGAAACTCCATTCAGTTCCCGTGCCAGCGGCGGTAAGCATCAATCCATTCCGCCCCCTCTGGTCGCGTGTCGGGCATTGGAAGATCGAGGATTGGGATTGCTTGAGTCGCCTTTCCGCGCGAGCAAATGGCGACGATTTGGTCGCGCTTGGTGATATCGACCTTGGCAACTGTCACTTCCTGCCCAAGCACCTGGGTCACGAATGGAAGGGCGAGATTCTCCTCGATCATCGCGAAGAATCCGCCAGCCTGCTCCGATTCGTTGTAGGCGTCCGTAGTCGCGTCCTCGATCAGCTTATCCAGATATTTCGTGGCAAATTGCGATGTCTTTCTCATTTTCGCCTTCCATATTTACTACGACGTCTTCCAGAGCCCGGCGTCGACCAAACGTCGGACCAAAGCACCGCGTTTTCCATGCCGTGCCATGAATTGCGCCAATTTCCGGTCGAAGTCTGCTTGAGAGGCGCAAAGCGTATAGGCTTCGGCTAGCTCGACGAGAGCGCGTTTTACCTCATCGTAGGCAGAGGCGATGCCACGTTCTGCTCGTTTGTCGGCAACTTGCCAGCAACGGTCGAAATCCGCAGCCAATGTGCGCAGGTGAGTTTCATGCTTCGCCCGCCGCTCAGCTTCAGCCTTGCTGCGCTGCACCGCTTCCTGCATCATTCTCGTTTCGGCAGCGGACGCAGCCAACTCATGAAGTTCGGCGACAGTACGCCGCCGCACTCCATGTTTTGCAATCGGATGCTGTTCGCGCTGCCAGGCAAGGAAGCGCAATTTCACCCGACGCTCGGCTTGCTGCGCGTGGCCTATCACGAGCAGTTTGAGCGCTGCCGTTTTCTCTGCCGTTGGAAGTTCAGCGATCCAGGCGTCCACTTCCGGATCGCTCTTGGTATCGACGTCGGGTGCTTGCTGGTCAGGTAATCCGGCCGCTGCCATCAGGTCCAGATCGATTTCAAGAAATTCCGCCAGCGATTGCTGAGCAGCGGTCAGTCGAGAAAGACCATGCGGCCGCGGGGGCTCGGTGGCATCTTCGTCAACTTCGCTGGCGCTCACGCCGGCCAACCAACCAAGATACAGCGGACGCATGTCGCCGCGCAGCAGTTCGTCGCGCAATGGGACCAGCCTGCCCATCCAGCCCCGCCCATCCTCCTCGGCAAAGCGATCGTAGTTGTCACTCTCGCTTAGTGACCACTCAAGCAACATATGTGTGTTCGTCCGTTCAACCGAAAAGACGGATTCGGTTTCAAAGCTCCGAAGGGTTTCCGCATCGAAAGCACTCCTCGGCACCCGAAGATACAGACAGCAAGTACACCAGTTAGCGACATAGACATGAGCATCAAAGTATCGCCGCATCCAGTCGATTGGATCTCCCTTGAGATCACCCCACTGGTAATCATTGACGAAACTGGTCGGAGTAATGCTGGCGCGAGACGAGCGCGAGCGCAGTTCCGTCATTTGCTTTGGCGTCAGTGGTTCGTCGATGGCGACGAATTCGTAGTACTGGTATTCGCTCATTGCGATCTACTTTCTGCTAAATGGAGATCTTTCCATTTCATGCGTGTACAACTCAGATTCGCCGGACTCAAACAATGTGATCGATGGCAAGTGATTCCCTGATTCGGTATCCCATAGCCTTGTATCCGCGCCGGCGCCTGTCCCACATCCGCAACAATACCGGGTGGCCCGTGTCGACGAAATCAACGATCCGCACATCAATCTTCGTCGCATGCTCACGGTGAAGGCGCCCGGCGTATTGCTGCAAGGTTCCCTTCCACGAAATCGGCATCGCCAGAATCAGTGTGTCGAGAGGAGGATGGTCGAACCCCTCCCCTACCAGCTTGCCAGTAGCGAGCAATACGCGCGGAGCTTCCGGTGGTAAAGCCTCGAGTTGCCCGATAAGCGCCGCTCGGTGCTTTCGTGACATACGGCCGTGCAGGACGAACGGTGGCGGAATCTTTCCGTCCAAGGCCGCCGCGATGGCGTCCAGATGGTCGGTGCGCTCGGTCAACACCAGCACCTTGCGGCCCTGACTGAACGCGTGTTCGATTTCGCCGGAAATTGCGTCAGTTCGGGCCTGATCGTTGGCGAGGTGCCGGAACACATCTTGAATCCCGGCTTCGGTCGGCAGGTCGATGCGCGCAAGTAGCGAAAACGGCACCACCTCCAGGTCGTGCGGAGCGCTGGCAGGTTTCGCTGCCGTGTGCCGAATCGGGCCACACTGCATGAAGATGATCGGCTGCTGGCCGTCGCGGCGGAACGGCGTGGCGGTCAGGCCGAGCACGTATTTCGCTTTAGTGCGCTTCAGAATGGCGTCGAATGACGCTGCGCCGACGTGGTGGCATTCGTCCACGATGACGTGACCGTAGTTCTCGACCAGCGAATTCACCTCCCCCTGCCGTGAAAGAGACTGCATCACCGCAATGTCGATCTTCCCTGTGGCCTTGGCTTTTCCGCCGCCAATTGTGCCTATCGTGCCCTTGCCGATGCCAAGGAAGGCCTGCAGACGCTCCTGCCACTGTTTGAGCAGCTCGGTGCGGTGCACCAGTACCAGGGCGTTCACCCCACGCTTGGCGATCATAGCTGCCGCCGCAACCGTCTTGCCGAAGGCGGTAGGTGCGCACAACACGCCAGCGTCGTAGCTCAGCATTGCGGCAACCGCCGATTGCTGATCGGGACGCAGCTTACCGGCAAAGGTGACTTCCAGCGGCTCGCCGCCGTACCGCTCATCACGCAGTTCGCAGCGGATGCCATTGTCTCTCAGCAAATCCTGCGCGGCATTCAGGCAACCGCGCGGCAAGGCAATGTGCTGCGGAAAGTTCTCGGCACTGCCGATTA
>CAKKSJ010000094.1 GCA_919902965.1 Burkholderiales bacterium | reverse complement strand
TGTCCAGGATATTCGCATGCGCATGCGGCGAGCGCAAAACGCAGGCGTGCGCCGCACCGGCCAGTGCGACATCGTCAGTGTAGCGGCCTGCGCCTTGCACCAGCGCGGCATCTTCAATGCGCGTGACCGATTGACCTAGGGCGAATTTGGACATGAAAGCAAGCTCAGAGCCGAACCTGCGGCGCAGGCGGATTGCGATTCTACCGCTGGATCGGCTTCAGCCACCGAAGCCGTCGGCAACCATCACTTCGATCAGGCGCGGCCCGCCGGCCTGCAGTGCCGCACGCAAGGCCGGCACAATGGCCTGCGGATCGGTGACACGCTCTGCCGTCAGGCCGAAGGAACGCGCAAGGCCGGTAAAATCGATTTCAGGATTGCGGATGTCCATGCCGGTAAAGCGGTCGGTGGCGCGCATGGACACCAGCCGTTCCTTGAGGATGCGGTAGCTGCGGTTATTGGCGATGACATAGGTGATCGGCAGCTTCAGATGCGCCGCGGTCCACAGCGCCTGCACCCCGTACATCGAACTGCCGTCGCCGATGATCGCCAGCACCGGCCGCCCCGGTTGCGCCAGGCTGATGCCTACCGCGCCGGGTACGCCGAAACCGAGGCCGCCGCTGGCGAGTCCGTAGTAACACCTGGGATCGCGCAAATGCAGGAAGCCCGGCAGCGCCGTTGCAGAAGTCAGCGCCTCTTCCACCACGATCGCATCCGGCGGCAGGGTTTCACTGATGGAAAACATCAGGTAGCCCGGATCAATCGGCTGCGTTTCGGCAGCACGCAGGACCTCGGCGCGCGCCTGTTCGCGCTGCGCCGTCCAATTGCGGGGCTTTAACGCGGCGAGCCGGCGCGCCGCCGCTTCCGCCGCCGCGCCGCTGCGCCGCTCGCGCAGCAGCGGCAGCAAAGCGCGCAGCGTCTCTTTGACGTTTGCGCGCAGCGCCAATTCGGTCGGGTAGTTCTTGCCCAGTTCCCAGTCGCGCTCGCTGATATGAATCACCGGCAGGCCTTCGGGCAGCGGCGTCACCGGACTGTAGACTGACATGCGCAGCAGGTCAGCCCCCAGGCACAGCAACAGGTCGTACGCTTCCAGCGCCGCGCGCACTTGCTTCTGGGTGCGCGTCAGCGCACCCAGATAGGCCGGATGCGCACTGGGGAACTGCGCGCAATAATGAATTGGCTGCTGATAAACCGCGGCACCGAGCAAGTCGGCGAGTTCGGCCGCTTCGGCAAAAGCGTCGTGTAGTGCCAACTCCTGGCCCGCGACGATCACCGGATTGCGCGCAGCCAGCAGCTTGGCCGCAAGCTGCGCCAGCACTTCGTCCGCAGGCCGCACGCGCGCGTCCACCCGGGTCGGTTTGCCGAAATCGAGCTAGGCTTCGGCGTCGAGCACGTCGCCCGGCAGGCTGATGAACACCGGTCCGGTCGGCGTGGTCAGCGCCAGCTTCGCCGCGCGGCGCACGATGCGCGGCAGGTCTTCGGCGCGCGTCACTTCGACCGCCCATTTGACCATGGGCTGGGCGATCGGCAGCAGCGGGTCGTAGAGCAGCGGCTCGAGCAGTCCGTGGCCCTGCTCCTGCTGGCCGCAGGTCACGATCAAGGGCGAACCGGAGAACTTGGCGTTGTAGAGCGCGCCCATCGCGTTGCCCAGACCCGGTGCGACGTGCAGGCTGCAGGCGGCGAGCCGTCCCGATGCGCGCGCGTAGCCGTCGGCCATTCCGACCACCACGGCTTCCTGCAGGCCAAGCACATAATTCAACTCGGGAAAATCCGGTACCACTTCCATCAACGGCAACTCAGTGGTGCCCGGATTGCCAAACAAATGTGTAACGCCCTCGTCGACGAGGAGTTTCAGAAACGCCGTGCGGCCGCTCAGCTTTGCCATATTCAGAACGATCGCGGCAGGCCGAGCACATGCTCGGCAACGTAAGACAGGATCAGATTGGTTGAAATCGGTGCTACCGAATACAGACGTGTTTCGCGAAATTTGCGCTCAACGTCATACTCGCAGGCGAAGCCATAACCGCCATGGGTCTGCAGGCAGATATTGGCTGCCTCCCAGGACACCTTGGCGGCAAGGTGCTTGGCCATATTCGCCTCGGCGCCGCAAGGCTGGTGCTGATCGAACAATCCGCAGGCCTTCCAGCGCATCAGGTTGGCCGCCTCAGTCTCCATGTAGGCTTCCGCGATCGGAAACTGCACACCCTGGTTCTGGCCGATGGCCCGGTCGAACACCACCCGCTCCTTGGCATAAGCGCTTGCGCGCTTGACGAACCAGTAGGCGTCACCTATGCATTCTGCCGCGATCAGGATGCGCTCGGCGTTCAAGCCGTCGAGAATATACTTGAACCCCCTGCCCTCTTCGCCTATCAGGTTCTCCGCCGGGATCTCCAGTTTGTCGAAAAACAACTCGCAAGTATCATGGCTGACCATATTGCGTATCGGCTGCAGGGAAAGCCCCTTGCCGATGGACTCACGCAGATCGACGATGAATATCGACATGCCCTCGGATTTGCGTTTTACCTGGGCGACCGGCGTGGTGCGTGCCAGCAAGATCATCAAGTCGGAGTGCTGGATGCGTGAAATCCACACTTTCTGGCCATTGACCACATAGCGGTCGCCCTGTTTTACCGCCGTCGTCTTCAGCTTGGTGGTGTCGGTGCCCGTGGTCGGCTCGGTTACACCCATGGACTGCAGCCGCAGTTCGCCCGATGCGATCTTGGGCAGGTATTTCCGCTTCTGCGCTTCGGAGCCGTGGCGCAGCAAGGTTCCCATGTTGTACATCTGGCCATGGCAGGTGCCGGAGTTTCCGCCGCACAGATTGATCTCTTCCATGATCACCGAGGCTTGCGCAAGCCCCAGGCCCGAGCCGCCGTATTCCTGCGGGATCAATGCCGCCAGCCAGCCAGCCTTGGTCAGGGCGTCGATGAATTCCACCGGGAATTCACGTGCGTAATCGAGTTTGCGCCAGTACTCATCGGGGAAGCCGCGGCACAGGTCGCGCAGTGCTTCGCGCAGCTCCTGGTGTTGATCGGGAGCGGGAATGTCCATGATTTTTTTTCTCCGGAATTGCCTGGCTGAGATTGACGGCAGCAACCGGATCAGCCAGCGCTCCGGAGGCAAAAGACGCAACCTCCTGGAAATCCTGGCTGCTTCTTGATGTCCCCGGCGCTGCACTCGGTTGCGCCAAGGTAATGTGATATTCATAATACCCAACGATGCAGAACTAAACAATGACCCAGGACAAACCGGACAGGGAAAACCAGATCATGGAATTCAAGAACATCGTCTACGCCGAGCAGGCGGGCGTCGCCACCATCACCATCAACCGGCCGAAGGTGTACAACGCCTTCGACAGCAGCACCTGCGAAGAATTGATCCAGGCATTTGGCAAGGCCGGCTGGAACCGCGATATAGGCGTCGTCGTGCTCACCGGCGCCGGCGACAAGGCGTTCTGCACCGGCGGCGATCAAAGTGCCGACGCCGAAGACGGCGGCTATGGCGGGCGCGGCACCATCGGACTGCCGGTGGAAGAACTGCAGAGCATCATCCGCGACATTCCCAAGCCGGTGATCGCGCGCGTCAACGGCTACGCCATCGGCGGCGGCAATGTGCTGGTGACCTTGTGCGATCTGGCGATCGCATCGGATAAGGCGCAATTCGGCCAGGTCGGCCCCAAAGTGGGCTCGGTCGACCCCGGCTTCGGCACGGCGCTGCTCGCCCGCGTCGTGGGCGAGAAGAAAGCGCGCGAGATCTGGTACCTGTGCCGCCGTTACGGTGCGCAGGAGGCGCTGGCAATGGGACTGGTGAATGCGGTCGTGCCCCACGCGCAACTCGACGCCGAGGTCGCCAAGTGGTGCGCGGAAATCCTGCAGATGAGCCCGACCGCGATCGCGCTGGCGAAGCGCTCGTTCAATGTCGACACCGAGATGATCCGGGGCATTTCCTCGTTTGCGATGCAGGCGCTCAAACTCTACTACGACACCGAGGAATCGAAAGAAGGCGGCAATGCGTTTCGCGGAAAGCGCAAACCCGATTTTCGAAAGTACGCGAAGTGAACAATGCGCAGAACCACAGCGATGCCAATATTGGGCAGGCGGCGCATCGCGAGGCACGAGCCTCTAAACGCCGTTCGGTGGCCGACGGCCACCGAAGAAGTCCTC
>CAKKSJ010000093.1 GCA_919902965.1 Burkholderiales bacterium | reverse complement strand
ACTGCGCGCTGCTCATGCAATCCGCCAAACTGGATTCCCAGCCAGGCATCACGAGACCGAACGTACTTTGAATTTTGGCATTGGACAACAGTGAATTGCGCGGCCGCTGTGCGGGCAAGGGATATTGCTCGGTTTTGATGGGCTTGAGCGCGGGCACGCGGGTGAGAGCGAAATCGGATTGGCCCTGCTGCGCACTCGCGCCAAGGGCAAGAATCGCCGCTGCGAATCCATGCCAGGAGGTTTGCCCTGCCGCGGTCAAGTTGTAGATCCCGCGTTTTGCGTCGCAGGCATCGCGAAACCTCGCTTGTCCGTAGCCCAGGTCCTGGAGAATGCCGCCGGTGGCCGCGGCGATTACCTGGCACCAGGTCGGGGCGCCGACCTGATCATCGACGACTGCGAGTTCCTCGCGCTCCTTCGCCAGGCGCAGAATGGTCAGCAGAAAATTCTTGCCGCGCGCGCCGTAGACCCAGCTGGTGCGCAGGATCAGGTGCGGTACGTCCACGGACTGGATCGCCTGCTCGCCCGCGAGTTTGCTCCGGCCGTAAGCGCTGATCGGCCGCGGCGCGTCATCCTCAGTGTAGGGCGCGGTCTTGCTTCCGTCGAACACGTAATCGCTTGAGTAATGGATCAGCGCCGCGCCCAGGCGTTTCGCTTCCTCGGCGAGAATGCCGGGGGCGACGCCGTTGATCGCGAGCGCAAGCTCGGGCTCGGATTCGGCCTGGTCCACTGCGGTATAAGCGGCCGCATTGACGATCAGGTTCGGCGCGGTATTGCGCACCATGTTTCGGATCGAATCGGGATCGGCGAGGTCCATCTCGTCCCTGCCTGCCGCTGTCACCCGCCCGAGCCGGGCCAGGCGCCGCTGCAGTTCGAAGCCGACTTGCCCGTTCCTGCCGGTGACGAGGATACGACTCAATCGAATACCTCAGCCTCGGCAAGCCGCTTTCCTTCCCTGTCCCTGGCCGCAAGTATGGGCTCTCCCGCAAGCGGCCAGGCAATGGCAAGCGCCGGATCGTTCCACAACAGGGTGCGCTCGTGCTGTGGCGCCCAGTAGTCGGTCGTCTTGTAGAGGAAGTCGGCGTAGTCGGAGAGCACGGCAAATCCGTGCGCAAACCCCGGCGGAATCCAGACCATTGTCTTGTTCTCTGCCGACAGGCGATGGCCCAGCCACTTTCCGAAGCTAGGCGAGTTGCGGCGCAGGTCTACGACGACATCGAAGATCTCGCCTGCCACCGCGCGCACCAGCTTGCCCTGCGATTGTTGAATCTGATAGTGCAGGCCGCGCAGCGTGTTCCTGACCGAGCGCGAATGATTGTCCTGCACGAATTTCGCCGTGATTCCCGTCGCCTCGGCAAATGCGCGTGCGTTGAAACTCTCGAAGAAGTAACCGCGCTCGTCGCCGAAGACCCTGGGCTCAATCAACAACACGCCGGAAATGGCGGTGGGCGTGATTTTCATCTGTGCCTGCATTGGGAGGTCATTTCTCGCGCGTCGAGAACACATGATCGTTCAGCACGCTGAGCAGATACTGGCCGTAGCCGTTGTTGCGCATCGGCTCGGCGAGGCGTTGCAACTGCGCGGCGTCGATGTAACCGAGGCGGTAGGCGATCTCTTCCACGCAGGCAATCTTGAGGCCCTGGCGTTTCTCGATGATCTGGATGAAGGTCGAGGCTTCGAGCAGGGATTCATGCGTGCCGGTGTCCAGCCAGGCCGTGCCGCGGCCCATGACTTCGACATTGAGCTGCCCCATTTCCAGATAGCGGCGGTTCAGGTCGGTGATTTCGAGTTCCCCGCGCGCCGAGGGCTTGAGCGCGCGCGCCAGCCCCACCACCTGCTGGTCGTAAAAATACAGTCCGGTCACGGCGTAGCGCGACTTCGGCTGCCTGGGCTTTTCCTCTATGGACAGCACTTTGCGCGCCTGGTCGAACTCGACCACGCCGTAGCGCTCCGGATCCTGCACCGCATAGGCGAAAGCCGTGGCTCCTTTCGTTCTGTCCACCGCGGCACGCAGGTTGGCGACCAGATCGGTGCCGTGATAGATATTGTCGCCAAGGATCAAAGCCGAACGTCTGTCCCCGATGAAGTCGGCGCCGATGATGAAGGCCTGCGCGATGCCTTCGGGCGCCGGCTGCACTGCATACGCCAGGCATATGCCCCACTTCGAGCCGTCGCCGAGCAGTTGCCTGAAGCGCGGCGTGTCCTCAGGGGTGGAAATCACCAGGATGTCGCGTATTCCGGCGAGCATCAGGGTCGACAGCGGATAGTAAATCATCGGCTTGTCGTAGATCGGCAGCATCTGCTTGGACACGGCGTGCGTCACCGGATAGAGGCGCGTGCCCGAACCGCCGGCAAGGATGATTCCCTTCATGCTGCCGCCTCCGTTGCAGAGTCTCGGTTCGAACCCTGGCGCTGTCGGCGGCCGGCCGCAATCGCGGTCGGTCGCATCCCAGGCCTGCGGCCATGACCCCTATCCCTGCTCATGCTGCCGCCCCCCTCTCCTCGTAATTTAAGCTCATCCATTGCTGGTACTCGCCCGAGGTCACCTGCCGCGTCCACTCGGTATTGGCAAGGTACCAGGTGACGGTCCTGCGCATGCCGCCGGCAAAACTCTCTGCGGGCTGCCAGCCGAGTTGGCGGCAGATTTTGCCCGCATCTATGGCATAGCGCCGGTCGTGGCCCGGCCGGTCCTTGACGTAGGCGATCAGCGACGCATAGGGCTTTGCCGCCGGGCGCAATTCGTCCAGCACGGCGCAAAGCGCCTGCACCACTTCGAGATTTGCTTTTTCGCTATTGCCACCGATGTTGTAGACCTCGCCCGGCTGTCCCGCTACCAGCGCTCTGCGGATGCCGCTGCAATGGTCGTCGACGTACAACCAGTCGCGCACGTTCTGCCCGTCGCCATAGACGGGAATCGGCTTGCCGGCAAGCGCGTTCAGGATCACCAGCGGAATAAGTTTTTCCGG
>CAKKSJ010000092.1 GCA_919902965.1 Burkholderiales bacterium | reverse complement strand
CGGTGATATATCATCCATATGTCTGGCACATCGTACGCGCCCATTGCCGGGTTTTCAAGCCGCGCCGGCAAAAATACCCAGGCGTTTTCGAACGCGTCCGCCTGGTGCCGCTACTGAAGCGCTGCTTTGGTCATCAGGCGCTTTGCCAGTTCGACGGCCTCGCCCGCATCGCCCGCGTAACCGTCCGCGCCGATATCGTGTGCAAATTTTTCGTTCACCGCCGCGCCGCCCACGATAATCTTCACCCCGTCTCTCAAGCCGCTTGCGCCAAGCGCCTGGATCACCTTTTGCATTTCCGTCATGGTCGTCGTCAGCAACGCGGACAAACCCACGATGTCCGGCTGATATTCCGCCACCGCCTTGACGAATGCTTCGGGCGCGAGATTGATCCCCAGGTCCTTCACCTCGAAGCCCACGCCGCGCAGCATGGTGACTACCATGTTCTTGCCGATGTCGTGAAAATCCCCTCTCACCGTGCCGACCAGGGCCTTGCCGCTGATCTCGCGCTTGCCTGCAGCCAGGTGAGGCTCCAAGACTTTCAGCCCCTCGTTCATCGCCCTGGCCGAGAGCAGCACCTGCGGAATGAACAATTCGCCGCTGCCGAATTTGACGCCTATGGCTTGCATCGTCTCCAGCATGCCGTGATCGAGTATCTGTTTCGCGCTGAGACCCCGGTCCAGCAAGGTCTGAACATGGCCGCCGATTTCCTTGTGCTTGCCCTTGACCACGGCATCGCGCACCAGGCTGTAATCCGCATCTGGCGCAGCCTGCGGCTTCACCCTGGCTCTGGCTTCTTCCATCTGGGCTGTAGACAGCGGCCGCGCCGCGCCGCCTACGAGCGGCAGCCGCGCCTCTTTTTCCACCCGCTCGCCTATGCGGATAAGCCGCTCGAATACCGCGTTCGGCGGCGTGGTGTCGGCGATCCCGAGGATAAAGCGCTGGCCCGGCGCAATCACTTTGAAGAGGTGATCCAGATAGGCTTCGAACTCCGCATCCGTGGCCGATTCGGCCAGAACCATATTCGACGGTATACCGCCGAAAAGGGTCAGCTTCTGGCCCCACCTCTGGTAATACTCTTCGATCCTCACCTTGGTCATCGGATAGGGACAGATCGCCTCGGCCACGTGCATGCCCGAGTCGCGGATCAGGTCCATCAAGCCAAAGTTCTCGCCGTCGCAGTGCACCAGGGCAACTTTGCCCTTTTCGCCCAGGGCTGCCGAGGCCTTGCGGATCCAGGGTGTGATCTCCTTCTCGAAATACTCCGGGTAGGTGATCATGTCGTCGACGTTGGCGCCCCACAAAACCAGTTCTGCGGGCGAATCGGCGATTATCTTGAGGCCCTGCTCGAAGAAATTCGTGACGCTGTCGGCCAGCGCGCGCATCTCCTTTTGACAGTCGTTGTAGTGAAAGTAGAAGTCGGTCGCGTCCAGAAACTCCTTCTGGATGTGATGCATGGGCGAGCACGCCAGCCCGATCATCGTGCCGGGCACACCGTCGTCGCCGACATATTTCTGCCATGCCTGAAAGCGTTCGTAGCTCGGGACGAGTTCGATGTTCTCGAACAGGTAGCCCACGACCTTGTAGTCCTCGGGCCGCTTGATCACGTGCTCCTCGATCCAGGTGATCGAAGCGCCGGCCCGCCGCATTTCGTCGGAGTACATGGTCTTGGTGCTGACGCTGCCCACCGGCGTATGGTAGAGCACCGTCGTGTAGTCGCCCTCGCGGCGCACCTCGATGTCGATGGCAGGCGCGAACCTGAAATCGAACACCATTTCTTTCAGGCGATAGAGGCCCAGAGCGCGGTGCAGGGTGTCCTCGGGTTTTTCCACCTTGAGAAACTCCGGCACAATCTTGTGCAGGGCCCAACCCTGCGAGCGCGAGATCTCGTCCTGGGTCCGGCCCTGGTGCTGCGCCGGCAGCGTGTCGAAGGCGACGTTGGCGTTGTACCAGAGGTCGATGCGCGGCACATAGGGGAGCGTGTCCGGCATCTCCCCTTTCAGCGCCATCAGGATTCTTTGCTTGTGGCTAGGCATGCGCGTTCCTCAGTTAGCGTCGGCTTTGCTTGCCGGACCGTCATACAACCGTACCGGGTGCGACTTGCACACCACGTAACATATCAGCAATATGCAAGCTGCCGATTTGATGTGCATCAAAGCGCCTTGTTGTCGCCGGCCCGCATCCGGCTTACGGACCAGGCTGCGCCGCGCCGGCCGGCCTCAGGCCGCTTGCTGCGATAAGGGTTTCAGCGCGTGCCTGGCGATCGCCTGCCTGAGTTCGGGCTTGATATGCGATTCATCGTAGCCGTTGAAGACATGCCCGAACAGGCCGCGCTTCAGGTCGCTCGTGCCCATCAGCCAGTCGGCGATGGGAAAAGTCAGGTTCATATTGATGTCCATCATGATGCCCTGATTGTGGTGCGCGGTATGGTGGCGGCGGATGGTATTGACGAACGGCAGGTTGCGCACGAACCAGTTTTCGTGCACATGGCAGCAGTAGTGGAAAGTCTCGTAGATCAGGTACTGGCCGACCATGGTGATGAGCAGGATATAGCCGGCGTTGGCATTGACCAGCCAGGCAAGCGCGAACGCAAACGGCGTGCCAAGGGCGATGAAGGTAAACAGGGCGCGCCAGGGAAAGAAAATGATGCGGAATTCGCGCGTCGAGTCCACCGTCATCACGCCGTCGGTGAAGTATTGATGGTGCTGCCGCGTGTGACGGTCGTAGATGGCCCGCAGTGCCCACACGTCGACCAGCCGGTGCATGACGTACTTGTGTATCCACCATTCGAACAGGTTGGAGAACGCAAACACCGGCACTACCAGCAACCATTCCCAGGCGGCGCCCTGCAGGCGCGACACGCAAAAGGCGATGACGGCGAGTCCGACCGTGTACATCACGCCGGTGTGCACGAGACCGCTATACAGGGGATGGATCTCGGCCATGTATTGCTCGCGGAACTGCTTCTGGCGTTCTGACATCATGGTGGGCCTCCGTTGCTGGCTGTTACCGGGCTGATTCGAGCGCGTGGCGAATGACTGATATATCAGTTATATATTTGGCAATACTACCCGCTGTGCGGGGACATTTCAAGGGGTTCGGCTGCGCCCGGGCCAGTAGAGCGGCCTGCCCCTAAAAATCGGCGGTCACCGTATCGCGGGTAAATTTCGCGACCGTATCGAGCAGTTTGTCCATCGCTTTGCCCGCAGCCGCCTCGTCGCCGGCGCCGATGGCGCGCGCGATGTCGGCGTGCAGTTTGGCGATGACCGGCATATCCGCCGCCTGCTTGTAATGGATGTACCAGAAGCGCCGCGACAGCGAGTGCATCAGGCTCATTGCGCCGGCAGCGAACTCGTTGCGCGCCGCCATTACCGAGAACTCGTTGAACTCGCGATCGACGCGCATGAACGTAACATCGTCATTGGTCTTGGCGCTCTTTTCGAATTCGCGCGCAAGCTCGAGGAAGCGCGCGCGCTCCTCGGCGCTTGCCCGGCGCGCCGCACTTTTCGCCACCAGACGCTCCACCTCGCGCCGGACTTCCAGCAGGCGCAACTGGCTCTTGACGTTGATCTCGGAAACGATAATGCCGCGCCGCGGCAGGATGGTCACCAGGCGCTCGCGCGCGAGACGCTGCAAAGCCTCGCGTATGGGCGTGCGCCCGATACCCAGGCTCTGCGACAGCGCAGTCTCGGACACGGCGCTGCCCGGCGGCAGCGTCAGCGTGACGATCATCTCCTCCAGATCGCGGTAAGCGCGATCAGTGAGCGAAAGACCAGCCTCCCGCGCTGCACGCGCGGGTTTGTTTCCGGCTTTCTTGCGCGTGCTCACTGGTGCTTGCGCTTTTCGACCAGGTCGAGAAATTTTTCATACTCCTTCTGATCCACGCCGTAGCTGTGGTCATCGTCCGGAAACGTGCCGCCCTTCACGTCGGCGATATAGGCCTTGATGCCGCTCACCGCGACTTCGGTCAGGTTGGCGTAACGCTTGGTGAATTTCGGCTTGAAATCGGTGAATACGCCGAGCAGATCGTGGCATAGCAGGATCTGGCCGTCGGTGCCCACGCCGGCGCCTATGCCTATGGTGGGTATTTCAAGCTGCCGCGAGATCACTGCCGCGATCCTGGCCGGCACCGCCTCGAACTCGAGCATGAAGCAGCCCGCATCCTGGATGGCAAGCGCGTCGCCGAGGATTTTCATTGCCGCCTCCGCGCTGCGCCCCTGGATCCTGAAGCCGCCGAACATGGCTATGGTATGCGGTGTGAGGCCGATGTGCGAGGCAGTGGGGATGCCGGCGTCAACCAGCGCCTTGAGGATGTGCGCCTGGGATTTTCCGCCCTGCGGCTTGACCGCGTCACTGCCCGCCTCCTGCATGAAGCGCGTCGCGTTCAGCAGCGCCCGGTCGATCGTGTTGTAGCTCTGGTAGGGCATGCAGCCGAGCACGAAAGTAGCGGGCGCGCCGCGGCGGATGGCGGCGGCGTGCATCACCATCATATCCATGGTCGCCGGGATGGTGTTCGGATGGCCGTGCGCAATCATCGCCAGGCTGTCGCCGACCACGGCAACGTCGACCCCCGCCGTTTCAGCCCACTTGGCGGCGGTGTAATCGGGCACCGACATGTACACCATTTTCTCGCCGCTGGTCTTGGAATCGCGGATTTCCTGAATGCTGCGCTTTTTCCGCTCCGCGCTTGCCGCTGCCTGTGCCAAATTGCCCTCCTGGTCCACGTCTGATATGCAGCCAGTATATCAATTGTCGGTCCAGGCGTGTGCGCGTGGCCCGGGCGACCAACCCGTCCCGGCAGCCGGCGGCCAAAGCCCCGGGCAGGACCCGCGCGCGGCCGCGCGCCGCGCTGGCGTTGCGAGGTTTGATCCAGATCAAATGCATAACTCATATATCACTGATATATTAAATGCTTGCCCCAAGGTTCAGGCGGGCGGACATCAGGGAGAAACGACCATGGCGGACATACTCGAGACGATCAAGGAGAAATGCATCAGGGGCAAGCGCGTGGAGTTGATCGAAGAGGTGAAGCGCGCGCTGGCGGAGGGGATCGATGCCAAGACGGTGATGAACGACGCGCTGATCCCGGCGATGTCGGTGGTGGGAGAGAAATATTCATCGGGCGAATTCTTCCTGCCGCAGATGATGCTCGGCGCGCGTGCGATGAGCGAAGCGCTGCTGATGCTCAAACCCTACCTGGCGCAGGGTAGTTACGAGAAGAAGGGAAAGGCGGTAGTCGGTACGGTCGCGGGCGATTTTCACGACATCGGCAAGAACATCGTCAAAATCATGCTCGAGGGCGGCGGCTACGAAGTCGTCGATCTGGGCGTGGACGTGAGCGCAGAGGCTTTCGTCGACGCAGTGAAGAAGGAGGCGCCGCGCTTAATCCTGATGAGCGCGCTGATCACCCTCACCATGGACAGCATGCGCAAGACCATCCAGGCGCTGGAGAGCGCGGGGGTGCGCAAACAGGTGATGATCGGCATCGGCGGGGCGCCGGTGACGCAGAAGTTCGCCGACGAGATCGGCGCAGACTTTTACGGTTCGGACGCGCACGGCGCAGTCGAGAAATGCAACCAGTTGCTGCACTGAGCAGCGGGAAGGGAGCTACGCAAATGACACCCAAACAACGCGTAATGACGGCCCTGCACCGCGGCCAACCCGATCAAGTGCCGTGGGTCGAGAACGAAATCGAGGAAGTGCTGCAGATCCAGATCATGGGCGGACGCACCGACTACACCCCCGGAGAACTGTGCCGCGCCTTGGGCATGGACGGATTCGGCTACCATTTCCCTACCGGCCGCGCGGGCGCCGCCAGCCAGGCACTGCAGACCGCCGCATCGATGAAAGAATCGTTTTATTTTCCGAAGAAAATCACTTTTGACTTCGTGCCGCCCTGGATCGCCGACATGGGGGTGGAACCGAGCGGACGCACTTTCGTCAAGAAAGGCCTGCTTACCGACCGTGATTCCCTCAAGCTGTTCGACGAGTTCCTGCCCGACCCGAACCATCCCGCACGCTACGAACAGATAGCGAAATGGATCGAGCAGTACCGCGAGGACTACGCGGTGTATGCGCGCATCCGCCTCGGCACGGCGAGCGCCATCGAGAGCATGGGGCTGGACGTGTTCTCGCTCATGCTTTACGACGACCCGGACCTGGTGAAAGAGATCCATCGGCGTTTTTCCGAATGGTCCGTGCAGGTAGTCGAAAACCTGAACAAACTGGACCTCGATTTCTACTGGGCCAACGACGACCATGCCGATACCAAGATGCCCTGGGTCAACATGGAAATGTACGAGGAATTTTTCTTCCCGTACCAGAAAATGGTCGCCGACGCGATGAAGAAACCCTGGGCTTTCCACAGCGACGGCAACCTGTTTCCGATACTCCCGGGTCTGATCAAACTGGGCATGAACGCCATTCATCCGATCCAGCCCGCCGCGATGGACCTGGGCAGGATGAAGGCGGAGTATGGCTCCAAGGTGTGCCTGATCGGCAATATCGACCTCGATTACACCCTCACCCTCGGCACCCCCGAGGAGGTGGACACAGAGGTGAAGGAACGCATCGCGGCCGCCGGCAAGGGCGGCGGCTACATGATCAGCAGCGCCAACAGCCTGACCGACTATTGCAAGATCGACAATGTCTGGGCAATGTCGAAGGCGCTGAAGAAATACGGCAAGTATTGAGGCGACGGAGACGAGGATGCTGATTGTTGCCGAACGTGTCAATGCCTCGCGCAAGGCGATCCGGGCTGCGCTGGAAGCGCTCGATGCCGCTGCGATAGCCAACGAGGTGCGCATTCAGGCGGCGGCCGGCGCGCACTACATCGACGTAAACGGGGGCACCTTCCCCGGCCGCGAGGCCGAGCTGCTTTGCTGGCTGGTGGACGTCGCGCAAGCGGAAACGCGACTGCCGCTGTGTCTCGACAGCCCGGACCCGCAGGCGCTGCTTGCCGCGCTGGCGCGCATCAAGGGCGAGCGGCCGATGATCAATTCGATCAATCTGGAACCCGAGCGCTTCGAAAAAATCCTGCCGCTTGCGCGCCAATACAATGCAAAGCTCATTGCGCTGGCGCAGGGAGAGGGCGTGCCCGCCGCCAGCGCCGTGGAGAAAGTCGAGCTTGCCACGCGCCTGGTCGAGCAGTTGCTCAAGGGCGGCATGGCGCTTGACGACATTTACGTCGACCCGCTGGTATTTCCGGTGGGCACGGACTCCACTTCGGCCCTGGCCACGGTGACAGCCATGCGCGAAATCATGGCGCGTTTTCCGGGCGTGCACACGATCTGCGGGCTGACCAATGTTTCCCACGGCCTGCCGGCGCGCAAACTCGTCAACCGCAGCTTCCTCGCAGGTGCGATCGCCAATGGCATGGACGCGGCCATCATCGATCCCACCGATACCCTGTTGATGTCCACGCTGCTGGGCGCGGAAGCGGTATTCGGCCGCGACGAATACTGCATGAATTTGATCGAAGCGTTCCAGGACGGCAGGCTCACCTGAGCCCGCCGGCTATCGCTGACCTTGCCTGCCACCAGCCATGACGAAGCCTGAGCCCAGGTCCGGCGGCATCGGCGTTTCCTTTTTACCCGACTCACGCCAGACGCAGGTGGCCGAAGGCGAGCATCTGCTGCTGGCCGCCTTGAAAGCCGGCGTAGGCATCAAATCGGTGTGCGGCGGACGCGGCAAATGCGGCTCCTGCCTGGTAGAGCTCGATCCGGCGGACGCAGCGGCGCTCGCCCCGGCCAGCGAGGAAGAAATCGCGCTGCTACCCCGCGCTGAAGCGGGAAAGCATTATCGCCTGGCCTGCATGGCCGAAGTGCGCGGCGCGCTGCGCGTGGCCATCCCGCCCGAGAGCCAGGCGCTGAAAAGCCCGCCGCGCAAGCCCTACACCGTGACCCGCATCGCGCTTGCCCCCGCGGTGAAACGCGTGGCGCTGGATATCGAAGGCGCCTACGCCGAGCCGCTGCGCCCGCTTGCCGGGCGCATCACCGCTGCGCTCGAACGCGCCGGGCAAGGCAAGGTCGAACTGCCGCCCGCCGCGCTCGCCGAATATTCCCGCGAGCCCGATTTCGATTCGAGCAGCGAGGTCAGCGCCACGATTCAGAACCGGCGCGTGCTGCAACTCAGCCGCGGCAAGCCGCGGCCGCTGCACGGCCTCGCGCTGGACATCGGCACCACGTCCGTGGCCGTGTTCCTGTGCAACCTCGAGCGGGGCGACATCGCCGCGGTGCGCACCGCGGGCAACCCGCAGGCCGCCTATGGCGAAGACGTGATATCGCGCATGACGCATATCTACAGCGATGTGGCAATGCTCGCCACGCTGCAAAAGCTGCTGGTCGACGAAATCAACCGTATGGTCGCGGACGCGGCGCAGGAAGCGGACGTCGCGCTCACCGACATCGCGGATGCGGTGGTCGTGGGCAATCCGACCATGCAGCACATCCTGCTCGGCATCAATCCGGCGCCGCTCGGCCGCGGGCCCTATCTGCCGGTGCTCTCCGCCGGGGTGGAAGTGGAAGCGGCAAGCCTGGGGCTGGCAATGCTGCCGCGGGCGCCGGTGTTCGTGCTGCCCATGCCCGCCGGATACATCGGCGGCGATACCGTTTCGGCAGTGCTCACGCGCGGGCCGGAGTTCTACCGCGGCAACAATCTGCTGGTGGACATCGGCACCAATGGCGAAGTGGTGCTGGCAAAGGACGGGGTTCTGACGGCGACCTCCTGCGCCACCGGGCCGGTGTACGAGGGTGCGCACATCGCCTGCGGCGTGCGCGCGGCGCCGGGCGCGATCGAGCGGGTCTGGGTCGAAGACGGCCGCAATCTGCGCTGGGCGGCGATACCGCCCGAAGGCGAGCGCGACAAGCGCCCGGTGGGTTTGTGCGGCTCCGGGGTCATCTCCACCGTCGCCGCGCTGGCCGGCGCCGGCCTGATCGGCAGCGACGGCGCCTTCGCCGCGGCAGGATCGCATCCGCGCATCCGCGCATCGGCGCAAACGCGCCAGCTCGAGGCGCTACTGGTGCCGGGGATGGGCAGCCGCAGCGGACGCGACATCGTGTTCACCCAGCAGGACGTGCGCGCGGTGCAATTGGGCAAGGCCGCCCTGCGCGCCGGCATCGAAATACTGCTGCGCGAAGAAGGCGTGACGCAGCTCGATCACATCTATCTTGCCGGCACCTTCGGCAATCATCTGGAACCGCGCGACATCGTCGCTATCGGCCTGGTGCCGCCGCTGCCGGTCGAGCGTATCGAATCCATAGGCAATGCCGCCGGCGACGGCGCGCGCATGGCGCTGTTCAACCGGCGCGAGCGGCGCCGTGCGCACCAGCTGGCGCAATCGATGCGGGTGGTGGAACTGTCGAACCGCGCCGATTTCCAGGACATGTTCGTCGCGGCCACCGAGTTGTCCGACGCGGTCATCGCGCCAGACGGAGCATAGAACATGCTCGCATTGCGGCGCTGGTCGGTACGGCATTCGGGAACGCTGGAGTATTTCTACAAGCGCTTCAGTTCCTTCATGGCGTACTGCGCGCCGCTGTTTCGCAAACTGGGCTACGCCCGCGTCGAACGCATGCTGCTTCCGTTCGAGCGCAGCGTGAAGGGCCTGATGTTCGATTGCCGCATGTGCGGCGTGTGCCTGTTATCCAAGAACGGCATGTCCTGCCCGATGAATTGCCCCAAGTTCGTGCGCAACGGACCCTGCGGCGGCGTGCGCGAAGACGGCGGCTGCGAGGTCGATCCGGACATGCAGTGCGTCTGGGTCGAAGGCTGGCTCGGCGTGCAGGGCATGAGCGAGGCCGCCCTGTCGCCGCTGCCCAATGCGCCGGCGAATGCGCGCTTCGCAGGCAGTTCGAGCTGGATGCGTCTCGCGCGCGGCGAGCACGGGCCGGCGCCGCTGTCCGGCGCGCCGGCGACCGCGACCGACAGTCGCTTCGAGCGTCTCCTCGAGAGCGGGGGATTCGCCGTCACCGCCGAATTCTCCCCGCCGGATTCGGCCGACCCGGCGGAGGTGTACGCCCGCCTGGATCACTTTCGCGGCAATGTGGACGCGATCAATGTCACCGACGGCAGCGGCGCCAATTGCCACATGTCCAGCCTGGGCGTGTCCGCACTGCTGATGCAGGCCGGCTTCGAGCCGGTGATGCAGATTACCTGCCGCGACCGCAACCGCATCGCCATCCAGGGCGACATACTCGGCGCCGCGGCGCTGGGCATACGCAATCTGCTTTGCCTCACCGGCGACAGCACCCTGGTGGGCGACCATCCCGACGCCAAGCCGGTGTTCGATCTGGACAGCATGTCCCTGCTGCAGACGGCGCGTGTCATGCGCGACGAAAGCCGCTTTCTTTCCGGCAGAAAACTGAGTTCGGTGCCGTGGCTGTTCCTCGGCGGCGCCGACAACCCGTTTGCGCCGCCCTACGGCATGCGCCCGATGCGGCTGGCACGCAAAATCGCGGCGGGCGCGCAGTTCGTGCAGACGCAATACTGCTTCGATCTGGCCCTGCTCGAGTCCTATATGCAGCGCGTGCGCGACGAGGGTCTGCACGAACGCTGCCATATCCTCATCGGCGTCGGCCCTCTCGGTTCGGCAAAGACCGCGCGCTGGCTGCGCAGCAAGGTGCCCGGGGTGTACATTCCGGACGAGGTCCTCAGGCGGCTGGAGCAGGCGGCCGATGCGCACCTGGAGGGGCGCAAGATCTGCATAGAAATGATCCAGGCGATACGCGCAATACCGGGCATCGCCGGCGTGCACATCATGGCCACGCGCCAGGAACATCAGATCCCGGACATCGTGCGCGACTCCGGGGTGCGCGAAGGGCGCACGCCGGCGCAGGCGGCCGCGGGCGCAAGTCGCGCCTCCACCTCTGCACGCTGAGCGCCGGCCATGAGCGCCCGTCCCACCGTGATTATCGCCTGCCGCGTGCTGCAGGAGCATTTGCAGAAGCTGCTGCCGCAAGACAGCCCGGTGACCTACATGGACATCGCCCTGCACAACACGCCGAAAAAACTCGCGGCGGTGCTGCAGGCCGAGATCGATGCGATTTCCGAACCGAGCAACGTCATCGTCGGCTATGGCCTGTGCGGCAACGGGCTGGTGGGCGTGAAATCCGGCCCGCATACCCTGATCGTCCCGCGCACGCACGACTGCGTCGCCATATTCCTCGGCTCGCACCAGCGCTACGTACAGCGCTTTTTCGCCAATCCGAACACCTATTACCTGACCCGCGGCTGGCTCGACGCGAAAGACGAGCCGCTGCAGGATTACCTGGATTATGTGCGCGATTACGACGAGGAAACCGCCGACTATCTGGTGGAAATGAAGTACCGGCACTATCGCAAGCTCACCATGGTCGGTTTTTCGCGGCAGGAGTTGGACGAGTGCCGGCCCATGGCGATGCGCGTGGCCGAATTCTGCGCCCGGCGCTGGAACATGGAGTACGAAGAGATCATCGGTTCCACGGCGCTGCTGGAAGCCTTGCTGAAAGTGCCCGGGCAGCTCGATGCAAGCAACGCCGAGTTCGTCGTACTCAAGCCGGGCGAAGAAATCGAAGTCGAGATGTTTCTGCAGGACGGCGAGCCCGCGCCGCCGCAGACGCCGGGCAGGCGCAGCTAGTTTCCGCCGCGGCCGATTTGCGGGGAAGCGGCGCCGCGGCAGTCGGAGCAGCCGGATTTCGCCATATTCCTGCATTTGGGGTAAAATGCGCCTCCCTTGAGGAGCGTTGCGACAGGTTTCCCGACCTGCCAGGCTCGAGGTGTCCACGCTGCGACCGGCCGGTTGCGGGCGTGAAGTGCAACGGCGCTCACGAACTTTTTTCTCAAACGAAAGGAGCGCGTGATGAGCGCCGTACCGCAAAGCAAGGGCTTTACCGACTACAAAGTTGCCGATCTGTCGCTGGCCGACTGGGGACGCAAGGAAATCCGCATTGCCAAGACCGAAATGCCCGGTCTGATGGCGATACGCGAGGAATACGCGGCGAAACAGCCGCTCAAGGGCGCGCGCATCACCGGCTCGCTGCACATGACCATCCAGACCGCGGTGCTGATCGAGACCCTGCAGGCGCTCGGCGCGCAAGTGCGCTGGGCCTCGTGCAACATCTACTCGACCCAGGACCACGCCGCCGCGGCGATCGCGGTCGGCGGCACGCCGGTGTACGCCTACAAGGGCGAGTCGCTGGCGGAATACTGGGACTACACCCACCGCATTTTCGAATGGCCCGAGGGCGCCCTGTCCAATATGATTCTGGATGACGGCGGCGACGCCACCCTGCTGCTGCACCTAGGCGCGCGCGCGGAGAAGGATGCCGCGCTGCTGGCCAAGCCCGGCAGCGAAGAAGAGAAGTGCCTGTATGCGGCAATCAAGCAAAAGCTCGCCGCCCAGCCCGGCTGGTACTCAAAACGCCTCGCCGCCGTGAAGGGCGTGACCGAGGAGACCACCACCGGCGTACACCGCCTGTATCAGATGCACAAGGAGGGCAAGCTCGCTTTCCCGGCGATCAACGTCAACGATTCGGTCACCAAATCGAAATTCGACAACCTGTATGGCTGCCGCGAATCGCTGGTCGACGGCATCAAGCGCGCCACCGATGTGATGATCGCCGGCAAAGTCGCGCTGGTGTGCGGCTACGGCGACGTGGGCAAGGGCAGCGCGCAGGCGCTGCGCGCGCTGTCCGCACAGGTGTGGGTCACCGAGATCGACCCGATCAACGCCCTGCAGGCGGCGATGGAAGGCTATCGCGTGGTCACCACGGACTATGCCGCCGACAAGGCCGATATTTTCGTCACCTGCACCGGCAACTACCATGTGATCACCCACGAACACATGAAGAAAATGAAAGACCAGGCCATCCTCTGCAACATCGGCCACTTTGACAACGAAATCGACGTCGCCTCGGTGGAACACTACCAGTGGGAAGAAATCAAGCCGCAGGTGGACCACGTCATTTTCCCGGACGGCAAACGCATTATCCTGCTGGCGAAAGGCCGACTGGTTAACCTGGGCTGCGCCACCGGGCATCCCTCCTACGTCATGTCCTCTTCCTTCGCCAACCAGACCCTGGCGCAAATCGAACTCTGGACCGAGGCACAGACAGCTTCGGGCAAGTACCCGGTCGGCGTCTACGTGCTGCCCAAGCACCTGGACGAGAAAGTGGCACGCCTGCAGCTGAAAAAGCTCAATGCGATGCTGACCGAACTCACCGATGAGCAGGCCGCCTACATCGGCGTGCCGAAACAGGGTCCGTACAAAGCGGATTCCTACCGCTATTGAGGAAAGGCGGGAGGGTTCGCGCCCTCCTTCCTCACTATCATGGAATCCCAGAAAAAATATCCACGCAGCTTCAGCTTCGAGTTCTTCCCGCCAAAAACAGAGGAAGGCATAGCGCGGCTGCGCGCGACCTGGCAACAGCTCGCGCAGCTCAAACCGCGTTTTTTTTCGGTCACCTACGGCGCGGGCGGTTCGACCCGCGATCGCACCCTGAATGCCGTGCTCGACATCCGCGACTCCGGCTGCGATGCCGCGCCGCATATTTCCTGCGTAGGCTCCAGCCTGGATGACATTTCGGCAACCCTGGAACTGTACAAAGCCAACGGCTTGCGCCACATCGTCGCGCTGCGCGGCGACCTGCCCTCGGGCACGGCGAGTTCGGGCGAATTGCGCTATGCCAATGAACTGGTGGAATTCATCCGCCGGACCACGGGCGATCACTTTCACATCGAAGTCGCCTGTTATCCCGAAGTCCATCCGCAGGCGCGCTCGGTTCACGACGACCTGCAGGCGTTCAAGCGCAAGGTGGACGCCGGTGCGAACGGCGCGATCACCCAGTATTTTTTCAATGCCGACGCCTATTTCCGCTTTATCGACGATTGCGAGGCCTTGGGCATCAGCGTGCCCATCGTTCCCGGCATCATGCCCATCAATAATTTTTTCCAGATGGCGCGTTTCTCCGATATGTGCGGCGCGGAGATTCCGCGCTGGCTGCGCATGAAAATGCAGTCCTACGGCGACGACACCGCCTCGATCCGCAGCTTCGGCCTGGACATCGTCACCGAACTGTGCGACCGCCTGCTGTCGCAGGGCGCCCCGGGCCTGCATTTCTACACCATGAACCAGGCCGGGCCGGCTTCTACTATATGGCAGAGGCTTGGGCTTTAGGTATCTGAACGTGCGCACAATGGCAAATTGTATTGGTGCACCAACAGACTGGAGAGCGGCATGAAAGAGAACATTTATCCTAAATGCCGGGTTGGCGCAGTACAGGCGGGGCCCGTTTTCATGGATCGGGACGCGACCGTTGACAAGGCCTGCCAGCTTATCCAGGAAGCGGGACGCAATGGAGCGCGTCTTTTGGCCTTTCCCGAGGCATTCATTCCCGCTTATCCTTACTGGTCTCGTTATCTTCCGCCGCTGCAGTCCGCGCGCTACACCAAAGAGCTGATAAAGCAGGCGGTTCAGGTTCCCAGCCTTTCCACGGACCGTCTGAGCCAGGCGGCCCGCGACGCCGGTATGTACGTCATCGTGGGCATCAACGAAAAGATCGCTCGAGCCCACGGCACCTTATTCAACACCAACCTGTTTATCGGACCAAATGGCGAACTTCTTGGGCGCCACCGGAAGCTGGTTCCCACCTTGTCCGAGAAACTTGTCTGGGCCTATGGTGATGGCAACGGCCTGCGTGCCCATGAGACCGAGCTGGGTCGCGTGGGCAGCCTCATCTGCGGGGAGAATGCCAACCCTCTGGCTCGCTACGTCCTTATCGCCGACGGAGAGCAGATTCACGTTGCAAATTACCTTGCCTTGCCAAGAGACGATACTGGCGGGTACAACTTGGCCAAGGACATCGAGATCCGCAGTGCTGCTCACTCCTTCGAGGGAAAGATTTTTACCGTCGTCTCCTCGCTGATTATCAACCAAACGGTCATCGACTATTTTTCCGACCAAAATGAGCTGCACTCACTGCTGTCCACCGGCAGCGTGGGCCATACCGCGGTCTACGGACCATGGGGGCTCCCCGTCGCCGGGCCGCTTCCCCCCGGCGTTGAGGGCATCTTGTACGCCGATATCGACCTTGAGGACGCCCTCATGCCCAAGTTGCGTCACGACATCGGTGGAAGTTATAACCGCTTTGATATCATGCGCGTGCTGGTCAACCGGTCTCCACACGAATCAGTTCGAAATACCGCCGGCGTCACACCTCAAACGAGGGAGAACCTGTCGGAGGCGCGCCAATCCAGCCACCCGGGCGAAGATGATTTGGAGCGAGATGATTGGGACGCCGCAGGAAGTCGCTCTGGAAGTCTTGATCAGTAATCTGTTCTTTGCGCGATGCGGATTAACCAGACTGCGCGACTAACTTGACCAGGGCGAAATATCTTCAAGCCCTGGTCGAGAATTACAAATAGACCAGGATTAGGTGGTCAACGCAATTCGCGCACGGTGGTCGATTTTGGTCGCGCGCCGACAGGAGGGCAACTGGCGAAGTCTAATCGCCGGAAAACCGGTATCCACGCGCGTTTCCGGTCAGAATGCGAGTGTGCCCCTGGCCCTGTTGCTTGCCGTCGCGGCGCAATCCTCATGCCGTGATTCCTGCTGCGCGCCACGGCGTACAATGTGAGCCCGCGAGCCCGCCCGCCTGACGCTGTCCTGGTCGGCACTCGCCGCTACATCACCGCATTTCACCAGACTGGAGTTCCTGCTTGCAGCTTACGGATATCGAGCCCGGCACCGTGGGCCCCTGCCATGTCGCAGCTGACGCGCTGCAGGGGATCAAACGCCAGCAAACCAACCCGGCGCGCTGGAACGGTCCGAACTGGCCGGAGTTTGCCGCCGCGCTGCGCGCGCAAGGCATCGAACTGCGCGAAACCGCCGCAGCGCGCGCCGTGTTCGCCACCGACGCCGGCGGAACCGCCTACGGGCTGGCGCACGGGGTGATCATCGCGCGCAGTACCGAGCAGGTCGCACGACTGCTGCAGGCAGCTCAGCAATACCGCGTGCCGGTCACGGTCAGTGGCGGCGGCCTGACCACGGAGGGCGAATCGGTCGCGTTCGGCGGCGTCCTGCTCGACATGAGCGGCATGAGCCGGGTGCTCGGCATCGATGCCACCGCGCTGACGGTGCGCACCGAAGCGGGAATTTTCTGGCACAGCCTGGCCGAGGAACTGCGCCGACAGGGCCTGGATTATCTGTCTGCCCCGCTCAACCTGACCTCGTCGGTGGGCGGCACACTGGGGGTGGGCGGCATAGACGTGAATTCGGCGCGCCTGGGCTGCAGCGCCGACCAGGCGCTGGCGCTGCAGGTGGTCACGCCCACCGGAGAGATAGTCGCATGCTCCGACACCGACAATGCAGAGCTGTTTCAGCGCGTGATCCTGGGCTACGGCCAGTTCGGGGTGATCACCGAAGCGACGCTGCGCGTGCGCCCCTATACGCCGCTGCGCATGCATTATTTCTATTATGCATCGCTGCGCACCGCAATCGAGGATCTGCAATTGCTCGACCGCAACGACGCCAGTGATTATTCCGGAATACTCACCATCATGGACAGCGCAGTGAATGTCCTGGTCGCCTTCGACTCGGGCGAGCGCGAGGCGGCGTTCCTGGCCAACTGGCGACCGCAATTGCGCGGTTACGGCGAGTTCGGCTTCGGCCTGCGCACCCTGCTCCACTACGCACTGCGCCCCTGGAAACTCGGCGAAGCCTGGTACCTGTTGCAACGCAAGCGCGAGCTGTTTCCCGAACTGCGGCGCCCGGAATACATGCGCGACGGCACCATGTTCGATCGCAGCGTGGTGTTTTCGCGCGCGGTATGGAAATTCTGGGGCAGCCGGCAGATGGTGATTCCGGATCTCGCCACCTCGGCGGAAAAATTCGTCGTAGCGGTGGAACGCGGCAATGCGGTGTGCCGCAGGTATTTCCCGCATTACACGCTCTACCTGGTCGGCATCAAGCTGCGCCCCGAGCACCAGGCACACTACGAAATGTCCTGCATCCCGCCGGATGCCCGGGGCTGGGCCTACGGCTGTGAATTCGAGCCGATGCTGGACGATGACGCATACAGCCGCGACACCCTGCAGTCGTTCAAGAACGAGATTTACGACATCGGCGTGGACATGGGCGCCAGCTACTATCGTTTCGGCGGCATGATGAAGGGCTATATCCG
>CAKKSJ010000091.1 GCA_919902965.1 Burkholderiales bacterium | reverse complement strand
AGTTTTCCAATACCACGCCGCTGCCGGCCAAGATCTACGCCAACGAAGGCGTGGCCCAGGTGGTGTTCTTCGAGTCCGACGAGGTGTGCGAGACCTCGTACAAGGATCGCGGCGGGAAGTATCAGGGTCAACAGGGCGTGACGCTGCCGAAGATCTAACCGCGGTTACGCTTGCGGGCCGGGATCTCCGGCCACAACCTTGATTTCGACGTCGCCGAGTCTGACCACCTGCCCGATCCGTATCTTGCAGGTCTTGCGCAACTCCACGCTTCCATCCACCGAGACGCCGCCGCCGGCCACCAGCGCCTTGCCGGCGCCGCCGCTATCGCACAGACCGGTCAGCTTCAGCAGCTGGTTCAACTGGACAAACTCGCGATTCAAGAAAAATTCAATTTGTTGCATTGGGCCCTTTCAGCAATGTTATCAGTTTGACCGCCGCGGCTGTGTTCGCCTGCCGGTAACGTACTACCGCTGTTTTGCTTTCCAGTCGCGGAACTCCGATAAACGCAGGCGATAGCGGGCAATGTTGCCTTCGTGCAGCCCCTTCAATTCGTCGATTGCCATTTCGACGAATCGCTCCCAATCTTTAGTCGGAACAAGTGCGGTAGCTTCTCGCTCGACGATTGAAGCTTCGGCCGGCCATCCTTTGCGTACGATTTCCGCGATAACATCCGCCAGCGTGTCACGATAGATTCTTCTGAACGGGTCTGGTGGTGGTATCGAATCGGCTATTGCTCGGTACTGTTGGCAGGATCGTTCATACGCCCACTCGAAAACGTCGACCAGCAGTTCGACTCTGTTCAACTCATAGACAGCAAGCGTTCCGTCAACGTACGCGCGTTCAGGCACTTCGACAAACGACAGTGGGCAAAGGTTGTGCTTGAGCAAGGAAATGTTAGCCCCCAGCCGCGAGACTCGCTTGTTCACGTCTTCGAATGGCTGCAGGTAGGGAATATGCACCATCAGAAAGAACGCCTGTTCAAATGGGTCACCGATCGCCGCCGCTTTCTCGAGAACGACACGAAAGAATTCGTCGATCTGCTGCGGGATTGCCAATGGACGAAACACCGTGCCTGAGATTTCGACGATGCGCTCGCGCAACTTGCCACTTGCGGCGCGATCTGCGAGCAAGTTCTCCGACAGCAACGCATGCAGATTTTGAAAAGTGTAAATGTCAAAACTGACTTCTTCGGCGCCATCCACCAGGAACTCGATGGCGCGCTTGTGGTTCAGGATCATCTGTGTCTCGCGCGCGTCCTTGCCCGCGGCCGCCTCACCGTGCTCGATTAGCCGTTGAGTGTCCAGCCGGGTGTAAGTGTTGCCTTCGAGTTTCGACGAAGCCCAGGAGAGATCAATTAGCAGCCGACTGAGCACATCGCGCGCATAGGTACCCGCCTGGCGTTCCGCCGAAGGCGTATCACCAAGTTCGCGCAGACGTGTGCGCGTTTGTCTCGGCAGATACCAAGTTTCGTTGGGCCGGTAATCGAGCAGGAACTCGCGCTGGTAGCCGACCGGCGTGCGCAGAGTGACCGGACGGCGCGCGAGGTCGCGCAGACGAGAGCCTTCTACGGACATCGGGACGTAGATCTCCCCTGAGAGTTGCCCAAGCTCCCCTTTGGCGGAAACCCCTGTCAGTTGGACCGTAACATCGGATTCCGGAGGTAGACGATACAAGGCACCGCGGGTACGTCCCTCGACGGCAAGACGCCCCTGCTTTACCAGTTCATTCAGACGGCGTTGCAGTGTCCTTCTGACCGTTTCGCCAAGAACAGACTGGATCATCTCGCTGCTTGCTCCGCCCGGGTGCTGGCGCACAGCATCCAAGATTGTTTCGTATTCAGCGGGTGCGATCTTCTTGGGCATTTGGTCAACTCCGCTATTCAGATTTATTGCGCCACATACTACACTCTTTTTGGCGCAAAGCCAACATTGCGCCAATTAAAGTGGCGCAATATCAGGATTATTTGGCGCAATACTAGATAATAGG
>CAKKSJ010000090.1:2581-11967 GCA_919902965.1 Burkholderiales bacterium | reverse complement strand
GCGTAATCGGCGATCCGCGCGGACGGGACGCCGTCCGCGCAAGAATCGCCACACAATCGGCTAAATACCATGCCGCTGCATCGCCCAGACAACGTGTTCGCGCACCAGCGGCGAAGGGTCTTCGACGCGTGACCTTAGCGCGTCGAGCACCGCCACGCTACCGGGTGCATTGCCCAGCCCCACGGCGAGGTTGCGCGACCAGCGCTCGAAACCGATGCGGTGTATGGCGCTGCCGGCCATGCGTTCACGAAACCGGCTCTCGCTCCAAGCGAAAAGCTCGGCGAGTTGCGCCTGATCCAGTCCGTGACGCACGCGGAAATCCGGCTCGCTGCTGATTTGCGCGTAGCGATTCCACGGGCAGGCAAGCTGGCAGTCGTCGCAGCCATAGACGCGATTGCCGATCAGTGGCCGCAGCTCGATCGGAATGGCGCCTTTCAGTTCGATGGTGAGATAGGAAATACAGCGCCTCGCGTCGACCCGGTAGGGGGCGGTGATGGCGCCGGTGGGGCAGACAGCCAGGCACTTGCTGCAGGTTCCACAATGATCTGCGACTGGCGCGTCCACCGGCAGCGGCAGATCGGTGTAGATTTCGCCCAGAAAAAAATACGAACCGGCGTCGCGTGCAAGCAGCAGCGTGTGCTTGCCGCGCCAGCCCAGACCGCTTTTTGCGGCAAGTTCCACCTCCATCACCGGGGCTGAGTCGCTAAACACGCGATGGCCGAAAGCGCCGACTTCGTGTTCGATGCGTTGAATCAGCCGCGCAAGCCGGCTGCGCAGCAGCTTGTGGTAGTCGCGGCCGGTGGCGTAGCGCGCGATGTAAGCCTTGTCGGGAGCGTCGATCACTGACCAGCCCGCCTGTGCGCGCGGCTGGTAATCCATGCGCGCACTGATTACCCGTAGCGTCCCGGGTCGGAGTTCCGCCGGGCGCGCGCGTTTCGAACCGTGCCTCGCCATATAGTCCATCTCGCCGTGGAAACCCGCGGCGAGCCATTCGGCAAGCCGGGCTTCCGCGGCGCCGAGATTGGTGTCGGCGATGCCTACCGCCTGGAATCCGAGTTCACGCCCCCAGGCCTTGATGCGCAAGGCGAGCGCGGCGCATTCGTCGTTTGCGGCTACTTCGGACATGGCCGGGATTTCGCCGCCGGCTTTGCTTGAGCCTGGCATGCGCTCAGGGGTGGGGAATCCATCTGTGGCGCAGCGCGGATCACAGAAAGCGGTCGAGCAAGCGGCGGCTGGCGCTGTCGAGCGCCTTGATATCGCGCACCAGGAAGTGAATGCCCTGGCTGTCTTCGATCAGCAGGCCGGATTTGTCGATGCGGCGGATGCCCTCCTCGCCCCACAGGACCAGGGTGGTCGCGCCGCGGTCGGTGCTTATCTTCCAGGTGCTGGGCGTGGCGAAACTGGAGACCGCGTGGATGCCTAGGATCTCCGGCATGAATTCGCGCCGGGCGAGTTCTTCCTCCACCAACTGGCGCAGCGCCTCGGGCAGCAAGTCGAGGCGCTCGATCCAGCCGGCTTCGCGGCCATCGGGGCTAAGCAGTGAGATTCCCTCGCCGGGTGCCGAGATGGGGAATGCGCGCACCGGCGCGACGCCTTCGCAGGCAGAGCCGTCGGCGCCGGTCAACAGCAGCCGGCCGCGGACATTGCGCGTCAATTGGAAATCCGGCGTCGTCATCAAACCTCCTTGGTCTTGTGCTCAAGCTTCCACACGGGCTCGCTGGATTCGTCCAGGTCGACGTCGATGTTGCGCGCCTGGGCTTCATAGAGGCGGTGGTAGGCGCCTACACGCGCCATCAGTTCGTCGTGACTGCCTGTCTCGACAATGCGGCCGCGGTCGAGCACCACCAGGCGATCGGCGCGCCGCAGCGTGGACAGGCGGTGGGCGATGGCGATGGTGGTGCGTCCGCGCACCAGGTTGTCCAGCGCCTTCTGGATTTCTTTTTCCGTTTCGGTATCCACCGAAGAGGTGGCCTCGTCGAGGATGAGCATGCGCGGATCGATGAGCAGGGCGCGGGCGATGGAGACGCGCTGGCGCTCGCCGCCGGACAGCCCCTGGCCGCGCTCGCCGACCAGGGAATCGTAGCCTTGCGGCAGGCGCAGGATGAACTCGTGCGCGTGCGCAGCGCGCGCGGCGGCGACGATTTCCTGACGGGACGCGCCCGGCTTGCCATAGGCGATGTTGTCGGCGACCGTGCCGTAGAACAGGAAGGGCTCCTGCAGCACCAGGCCGATGTTGCGCCGGTAATCGGCCACCGCCAGGGAGCGCACATCGGTACCGTCGAGGCGGATCGCGCCTTCCGTTACATCGTAAAAGCGGCAGATGAGGTTCACCAGCGTACTCTTGCCCGAGCCGCTATGGCCGACCAAGCCTATCATTTCGCCCGGCTCCACGCTGAAATCGACACCGCTCAGCACTGCGCGGTTGCCATAACGAAAGCCGACATCGCGGATCTCGATGCGACCTTTTACCTGCTCGAGGCGGACAGGATGGGCAGGTTCCGGCACGCTGGAAACATGGTCGAGGATGTCGAACAGGCGTTTGGCGCCGGTGGCGGCGCGCTGCGTCGTGGAGACGATGTAGCTCATGGTTTCCAGGCGCGTGTAGAAGCGCGTGATGTAAGCGAGGAAGGCCGTCAGCACGCCCACGGTAATCTCGTTCTTCGACACCTGCCAGATGCCGAAGGCCCAGACGACGAGCAGGCCGATCTCGGTAAGCAGGGTCACGGTCGGCGTAAACAGCGACCAGATGCGGTTGACCCGGTCGTTTACCGTCAGATTGATGGCGTTGGCGGCGCGGAAGCGCTGGGTTTCGCGGGCCTCCTGGGCGAAGGCTTTCACTACCCGGATACCGGGAATGGTATCGGCCAGCACGTTCGAGATCTCGGACCAGATGCGGTCGGCCTTTTCGAAACCGCTGCGCAGCCGCTCGCGCACCGACTGGATCATCCAGGCAATGAAGGGCAGCGGCAGCAGCGTGACCAGCGCCAGCCAGGGGCTGATGTAAAACAGGATGACCGCGGTCATGGCGATCATCAGCACGTCGGTTGCGAAGTCGAGCACATGCACCGAGAGGAACTGACAGATGCGGTCGGATTCCGATCCGATCCGCGCCATCAAATCGCCGGTGCGCTTGCCGCCGTAATATTCGAGCGAGAGGCCCATGAGGTGGTCGAACGTAGTGGTGCGCAGATCCGAGCCGATATGCTCCGCCACCAGAGAGAGGATGTAGGTTTTCACCCAGCCCAGACCCCAGGCCAGCACAGCGGCGCCGAGCAGGCCGCCCAGCAGCAGCATGACCTGGCCGGCATCGATGGGCCTGCCGTTCTGGAAGGGAATCAGCACATCGTCCATCAGCGGCATGCTCAGGTAGGGCGGCACCATGGCGGCTGCCGTCGAGAGCAGGGTGAGGACGAATCCCCAGAACAGCGGCCAGCGATAGGGCTGGGCGAATCGCCACAGACGCAGCAGCGTGCGCGCCGAGGGCGGTGTGTGAATCTCGCGCGCGCAGACCGGGCATTCCTCGTCGCCGTTGTTCAGCAGGCTATGGCACTTGGGACAGAAGTCTTCTGCGGGGCGCTCGACGGGCCGGCCCGAAAGATAGCTTCGTGTTTGCCGCTCGAATGCGTCGACCAGCCGCAGCGTGGCGGGATTCTGACCTATGGTGTAACGCCAACTGGCGAGACAGGATGCTTCGTCATGCAGTTCCAGCGTGCCGACCCCGGCGTGATCCTTATGTGCCAGACGCAGTCCCGGCCTGAAAAACCAATCCCGCCATTCCGGCTCCCCGGGCTGACGGGCGAGCAGACGTCGGTCAGTCAGCGCCACCAATTCCCTGGAAAAGCGCAGCCCGGCGTCCAGATCGAGCTCCAGCCAGGCCTGAACGCTTTCCCCCTCGTTCAGCCGTGCAGCCAGTCCCGCATGCCAAAAATCAGGTAAGGCGGAAGACCGATTGAAGCTGTGATCAGTCGTTGAAATCATTTATGGAATGAGCGTGTTACAGCTAAAGTCGTGGATATTGTTGCAGCGCAATGTCTGTGGTTTGCCCAAGTATATGCCGAATAATGCTGCCGCTCCCACCAGTGAATACGAAGCTGATGCGGAGGATTTACGGAATCCAGGTAAACCTAAAGCCGCAAGCGGCGTTAAACGCCTGATGCGCGCTCACACTCTGCCGGGCTGCCGGCTTGGCAACACGGCTGAAACGTGACATACAAAGACATCGAGTTCCTGCGCTTAACCCCGCTGCGCGGACCGAATATCTGGACCTATCGCCCCATCATCGAGGCCTGGGTCGATATCGGCGATCTGGAGGACGCGCCCTCCAACAAGATACCAGGCTTCTACGAGCGCTTATCCTCCTGGTTGCCTAGCCTGATCGAGCACCGTTGCAGCATCGGCGAGCGCGGCGGTTTCCTGGCGCGCCTGCGCGCAGGCACCTGGGCGGCTCACATCCTCGAACATGTCGCGCTTGAATTGCAGAACCTCGCCGGCCAGCGCACCGGTTTCGGCAAGGCGCGTCAGACTTCAAAGCGCGGCGTCTATCGCGTCGTCGTCCGCTCGCGCCAGGAACAGGTCACCGGTGCCTGCCTCGAAGCCGCTCGCGATCTGGTGATGGCGGCCATCAACGACACGCCTTACGACGTTGCGGGCAGCGTCGGGAAGCTGCGCGAGATGGCCGATTCGCTGTGCCTCGGCCCCAGCACGGCGAGCATTACCAATGCGGCGACCGAGCGTGGCATCCCCTGGATCCGCCTCAATGAAGGCAATCTGGTGCAGATCGGCTACGGTAGCCGCCAGCGCCGGATCTGGACCGCTGAATCCGACCAGACCAGCGCCATCGCCGAGAGCATCTCCAGCGACAAGGACCTTACCAAGCATCTGCTCGCCGCCTGCGGCGTGCCGGTGCCCGAAGGACGCATCGTCGAGAGCACTGAGGATGCCTGGGCAGCGGCCGAGGACATCGGCCTGCCGGTGGTGGTCAAGCCACGCGACGGCAACCACGGCCGCGGCGTGTCGATCAATCTCACGACGCGCCAGGAAGTCGAGGATGCCTACGGCATTGCCGACAAGGAAGGCAGCGCGGTCATGGTCGAGCGCTTCGTGCCCGGCGACGAGCACCGCCTGCTTGTCGTCGGCAACCGCGTCGTCGCCGCCGCCAAAGGCGAAACTGCCTGGATAGTCGGGGACGGCAGCGCCAGTGTCGCCGAGTTGATCGACAGGCAGATCAACAGCGACCCGCGCCGCGGCCCGGACGACAATTTTCCGCTCGGCTTCGTCCTGCTCGAGGAAGACACAGCCGTCGTGCTGGAACTGAAGCGGCAGGGCTACACGCCGGAATCGGTCCCCGGCGCGGGCAAGAAAGTGCTGATCCAGCGCAACGGCAACGTTACGCTCGACGTCACCGATCTCGTCCACCCCGATGTCGATGCAGTCGTCGCGCTCGCCGCGCGCGTGGTGGGCCTGGACATCGCCGGCATTGACGTCGTCGCCGAGGACATCTCGCGCCCGCTGGAAGAGCAGCGCGGTGCGATCGTGGAAGTGAATGCCGGGCCCGGCCTGCATATGCATCTGATGCCCGCGGAGGGCGAGCCGCGGCCGGTAGGCAGGGCGATCGTGGACAATCTGTTTCCGGTGGGCGAAGACGGCCGCATCCCCATCGTCGGTGTTGCCGGCACGCAGGACACAAGCCTGATCGCCCGGCTGGTCGCATGGCTCATTCATCTATGGGGCAGGTCGGTCGGACTGGCCTGCCGCGACGGCCTGTTTCTCGACCTGCGCCAGGTCGAAAAGAAGGACTGCGCCAATTGGGCGGCCGGCCAGCGCTTGCTCATCAATCGTACGCTGGAGGCCGCTGTGTTCGAGAACGGCGCCGAGCTCATACTCGGCCAAGGCCTGGCCTACGACCGCTGCCAGGTTGGCATCGTCACCGACGTCGAAGGCGCCGCAGCGCTCGGCCAGTACGACATCCAGGATGCGGAGCAGATGTTCCACGTTCTGCGCACGCAGGTCGACGTCGTCAGCCCGGGTGGCGCAGCTGTGCTGAATGCAGCCGACCCGGTCGTCATGCGCATGGCCGTGCTGTGCGACGGCGAGGCGATACTCTACGGCCTGGGTTCCAATCTGCCTGCCATCGTCGAGCACCGCGCCCAGGGCCGTCGTGCGCTGTTTCTGCGCGACAAGCGCATTATGCTTGCGCAAGGCCCGGTTGAAGGCCTGCTCGCCGAACTGCCCGTCTACGCCGCGCCCAGGGAGGAAAGCGAGGCAACGGTACCCCGCGCTGCGGGCCTGCTGGCCGCGGCGGGCGCCGCCGTGGCGCTGGGTATTCCGGTCGAAATCATCCGCGTCGGCATCGAGACGTTCGAGCAGGACCGCAATGGCATCACGCCCCAGCGCAGCCACGCGCGCAGGACGGCCATCCAGTAATGCAACCCACACAGCACATCTAGCCAGGAAGCCATTTCGATGGACATCACACGAGTTCGAGCCCTGCGCGGTCCCAATCTGTGGAGCCGCAATACCGCGATTGAGGCGGTGGTCCATTGCAGCGATGCCGAGTGCGCCCTGTGCGAACTGCCCGGTTTCGAGGCCCGCCTGCGCGCCCGTTTTCCGGACATCGGCCCGATGCGCTTGATCGGCCACCAGGGAGACATTTCCGTCGCCCATGCTCTCGCCTTCGCGGCACTCGGCCTGCAGGCGCAGGCTGGCTGCCCGGTCACATTCACCCGGGTGACGCAAACCGTCGAACACTGCGTGTTCCAGGTGGTCGTCGAATATTCGGAGGAGAGCGTCGGCCGGCTCGCGCTCACGCTCGCCGAGTAACTCTGCCGCTGCGCCATCGAGGACACGCCCTTCGACCTCGCCGGCGCGCTCGCAAGCCTGAGCGAACTCGACGTGGACCTGCGCCTTGGGCCCAGCACACGCGCCATCGTCCACGCCGCGGCCGCGCGCGGCATTCCCTGGCGTCGTCTCAACCAAGCCAGTCTGGTGCAGTTCGGCTGGGGCAGCCGTCAGCGCCGCATCCAGGCGGCCGAAATCGACCGCACCGGTGCCATCGCCGAAGCCATTGCGCAAAACAAGACCTTGACCAAGCGTCTGCTCGATGCGGCCGGTGTACCGGTTCCACAGGGCCGCCCTGTCGCCGATGCCGCGGACGCCTGGGCGGCAATGCAGGAAATCGGCGCGGCGGTGGTGGTCAAGCCACAGGACGGCAATCAAGGCAAGGGCGTCACCGTCAATGTCACGAGCCGCGAGCATCTGGAGGTGGCTTTCGCCGCCGCGGCCGAGTACGGCTTGACTGTCGTCGTCGAGCGTTTCATCCCAGGTCATGATTTCCGTCTCCTCGTGGTGGGCAGGAAACTCGTCGCAGCGGCGCGCCGCGAACCACCCCATGTCATCGGCGATGGCGTACAGACCGTGCGCCAGCTGGTCGAGAAAGTTAATAGCGATCCGCGCCGCGGCGAGGGTCACGCTACTTCGCTGACAAAAATTCGCTTCGACGACATCGCCTTCGCTCGTCTGGCTCTGCAGGGGTTCAGCGCCGATTCGGTGCCGGGCCAGGGAGTGCGCGTCGTTCTGCGCAACAACGCCAACCTATCGACCGGCGGGACGGCCACCGATGTCACCGACGATGTCCATCCGGAAGTCGCCGCGCGGGCCGTGGCTGCCGCACAGATGGTCGGTCTGGACATAGCCGGCGTAGACATGGTTTGCGAAACCATGCAAAAGCCGCTGGAGGAGCAAGGCGGCGCTGTAGTCGAGGTGAATGCCGCGCCGGGCCTGCGCATGCATCTCGCGCCTTCCTTCGGCAAGGGCCGTGCAGTCGGCGAAGCAGCAGTCGCCGAAATGTTCGCGGACGGCGAGGACGGTCGCATTCCAGTGGTGGCCGTGACCGGCACCAACGGAAAGACCACCACGGTGCGCCTGATCGCGCACATCCTCGCGCGCACCAAGTTGCGCGTCGGAATGACCTGCACGGACGGCGTCTATGTGGGCGAGCGATGCGTTGATACGGGCGACTGTGCCGGCCCGAAGAGCGCACGCAATGTGCTGATGCACCCTGATGTCGATGTGGCGGTGTTTGAAACCGCCCGCGGCGGCCTGTTGCGCGAAGGCCTCGCCTTCGACCGCTGCGACGTGGGGGTGGTCACCAACATTGGCGAAGGCGACCACCTCGGCCTGAACTACATTGCCACGGTGGAGGATCTCGCCGTGCTCAAGCGCGTCATCGTGCAAAACATCGCGCCCGACGGCATGGCCATCCTCAACGCCGCCGACCCCATAGTCGTGAAAATGGCCGAGAACTGCCCTGGCGCCGTCACCTATTTCGCTGCCGACCGCCATCATCCGGTGATGGCCGCGCACAAAGCCAGAGGCAAACGGGTCGTCTATATCGACGGCAATTTGATGGTCGCCGCCGAACACGGCGTAGCCGTGCAGGGGATCCCGCTGCAGGATGTGTCGATCACGCGCAAAGGAACGATAGGCTTCCAGGTAGAGAACGCGATGGCCTCCGCGGCGGCGGCGTGGGCGCTGGGCGTGGACTGGAAGGATATACGCGCCGGGCTGAAGTCCTTCGAAAGCGACGCCGGAACCGCCCCTGGCCGCTTCAATGTGTTCAGTTACCGCGGGGCCTGCCTGATCGCCGATTACGGCCACAATCCGGACGCCATCCTGGCTTTGGTGCATGCCGTCGACGCCATGCCGGCGAAACGCCGCATGATAGTCGTCAGCGGTGCGGGCGACCGTCGCGACGAGGACATCCGCCGTCAGACCGAAATTCTCGGGGACGCGTTTGACGAGGTTCTTTTGTACCAGGACCAATGCCAGCGGGGCCGCAAGGACGGCGAGGTGCTCGATCTCCTGCGCCAGGGATTGGCGCACGCCAAGCGCGTTTCCAGGGTCGAGGAAATCCGTGGTGAATTCCTCGCGATCGATACCGCGCTTGCGCGTCTGCAGACGGGCGACCTGTGCCTGATCCTGATAGACCAGGTGGAGCTTGCGCTCGATCACATCGCCCGCCGGCTCGCCGAAGTCCCGATCAGGCGCCCCAAAACGGCTGCTCAAGAAGACTTGGGCAAGGACGCTCAGTCCGTCAGGAAGCGAAGCAGCGGGTTCTAGCGGTAAGCAGGCAGACGCACCGTTACCGCCAAGTTCGCTTCGCGCTAGCGCCTCGGCGACCGGACTACCTCGCCTCAATGGAAGGCTGATCGACACCTCGCGGCCGTCCGCCGCGAGCGGTGCCCGCCAGGCGTGCGGCGTGATATAAAAGGGGCAGGGACAGTCGACACCCACCCTCCTGCTTTTTCAATCAGCCCTATTCGCAAGCACAGCATGTTCAAAATGTATCTGCCCGACGAAGCCGCAACACGCGCACTGGGTGCGCGCCT
>CAKKSJ010000090.1:0-2481 GCA_919902965.1 Burkholderiales bacterium | reverse complement strand
ACCGAAACTGGCAAAGCATGTATAAATCAACTGGTGCAAATGCCGCTCTGACAACGCCTGCCCCCAGTGGCAAGTCTGTGCTTGCACAATGTTTCAGTTCCGATTCAAGCCTAGGCGGATACCTGCGTGCCGCAGCTCCTGCTTCAGGAGCGATTTCCGAATATTTGACAAGAGCGCTGGGCACACTCATTCTGCTTGCCTGCGCGCTTGGCGCCGGCAGCGCCGGCGCGGCAGACCGTATTGCCGCCGTGCGCGTCTGGCCGGCACAGGATTACACCCGCATAACCATAGAGGCCGACCGGCCGATCCGGCATGAATTGCTGCTGGTGAAGAACCCGGAGCGCCTGGTGCTCGACTTGGACGGCGTCGATTTCGCCAGCGTGCAACAGGAGATTGCCGACAAAGTACTGCCTGGCGATCCTTACATCGCGCAGATGCGCGCCGGCCGCTACAAGCCGGGCGTGGTGCGCGTGGTGCTGGATCTGAAGACCGAAGTCCAGCCGCAGATCTTCATGCTCAAGCCCGTGGGCGAATACGGCCATCGCCTGGTGCTCGACGTCTATCCGCTGGTACCGGTTGATCCGCTCATGGCCTTGTTGCAAAGGTCCGAATTGAAGGCGGGGGCTGCCGGGCAGGAAACAGCGCCCGCGCCGGCCACCGCGCCGGAGCCCGGACCGGCTCTGCCCGGGCCAGATCGGACGGCCAGGCCGCCGGTGGCGCGCATGCTGACCATAGTCATCGATGCCGGCCACGGCGGCGAGGATCCGGGCGCCACGGGCCGGCGCGGCAGCCGTGAAAAGCATATAACCCTCGTCATTTCGAAAAAGCTCAAGGCCATCATCGACGCCGAACCCAATATGCGCGCCGTGCTCACCCGCGACGGCGATTACTTCATCCCGCTCCAGGTGCGGGTGCAAAAAGCGCGCAGAGTGAAGGCCGACCTGTTCGTGTCGGTGCACGCCGACGCTTTCGTCAAGCCGCATGCGCGCGGCTCCTCGGTATTTGCGCTGTCCGAGCGCGGCGCCACCAGCACTGCGGCAAAATGGCTGGCCAAGCGCGAAAACGATGCCGACCTGATCGGAGGGGTCAACCTCGACGTCAAGGACCGCTACCTGGCAATGACGCTCGCCGACCTGAGCCTGACTGCGCAGATCACCGACAGCCTGAAGCTGGCCAAGGCTGTGCTGTCCGAACTGGGCGGCGTCAATGCCTTGCACAAACGCGATGTGGAGCAGGCCGGTTTTGCCGTGTTGCGGGCACCCGATGTCCCTTCGATCCTGGTGGAAACCGCCTTCATAAGCAATCCGGAAGAAGAGCGCAGGCTGAACGACGAAGCTTACCAGGAGAAAATGGCGCAGGCCATTTTCAAGGGGATCAAACGCTATTTCAAGAAGAATCCGCCGCTGGCGAAATCCACGCTGGCCGCGAACCAGTTCACGGACTAGAGGCTAGGACTTTTCAGCCGGACGGGCGCGGCGTTGTTCGAGCCAGGTGCGGATCGCGACCACCAGCGCCGGCAGGCCGGGGATGATGATCAACGCCAGGATGATCAGCGTGAGATTGCCTTTCACCCACGGAATATTGCCGAACAGGTAGCCGGCGACGGTCAGCGAAACGACCCAGAGCACCCCGCCCGCGACGTTATAGAACTGGAAGCGCGCGTGCGTCATCTGCGCCACTCCGGCAACGAACGGCGCGAAGGTGCGCAGTATCGGCAGGAAGCGGGTGATGACGATGGTTTTTCCGCCATGGCGTTCGTAGAAGCCGTGGGCCTTGTCGAAAGCGCGGCGGTTGAAAAAGCGCGAATCCTCCCAGCCGAATACCTTGGGTCCGAAGTAGCGGCCGATCCAGTAGTTAGTGGTGTTGCCGAGGATCGCCGCCGCAATCAGCAGAATATTCAGCGTCGCGAGGTCGAGCCGACCGGAATTGCTGCCGCTGGTTGCGAGGGCGCCTGCGATAAACAGCAGCGAATCCCCGGGCAGGAACGGCGTCACCACCAGGCCGGTTTCGCAGAACACGATCAGGAAAAGAATCAGATACACCCAGACGCCGTACTGCGCGAGCAGGCTGGCGAGGTGTTTGTCCAGATTGACTATCAGATCCCAGAAAAACAGCAGCAGTTCCATCAATACCTTTCCGGCAGAAATTCCAGACTGCAAAAGCAGGCGGTATCTTACCGCAAGCGCGCTGCGTTCCCGGTATACTTGCCCATAGAAAAAACGTAAAGCCATGCCCTCGATTCGCCTCCTTCCAGACACCCTCATCAGCCAGATCGCCGCCGGCGAAGTGGTGGAACGCCCGGCCTCGGTGCTGAAGGAACTGCTGGAGAACAGCCTCGACGCCGGCGCCACCGAAATCAGCGTCAGCCTGACGCAGGGCGGCATCAAGCAGCTCAAGGTCACCGATAATGGCGGCGGCATGGAGGCGGCCGATCTGCCCCTGGCATTCGCGCGCCACGCCACCAGCAAGATCGCCAGCCTC
>CAKKSJ010000089.1 GCA_919902965.1 Burkholderiales bacterium | reverse complement strand
CACGCCGGGATCTGTGCGGGGGGCATCGGGTAACCGCTGTCCCTACCGCGATGATAAAAAGCGCATCGTACAAAAAACCCGGTTATGGTTAACAGCAAACGCAACGTGGAGGTTTTATCCAAGATCGCCGATTGCGCGCGGATGTGCTTTTCATCCGTGCGGAATCGGCGGTCCGCGCGGACGGTTTCTCGTCCGCGCAATATTGCGGATCTGGAACAAGCGGCGAGGCGCGATTTAACTCGCCACAAATAAAAAAGCCGGTTCGAGGACCGGCTTTTTCATGCCCGAAGAGCAGGCTTACTTCTTGGCTGCCGCGTCCTTGGCTGCACCAGCTGCATCCTTGGCCGCACCGGCTGCATCCTTGGCCGCATCGGCTGCCTGGGAAGCGTCTTTCGCAGCTTCGGTGGCGGCAGGTGTGGGCGCAGGAGCGGGCGCAGGTGCAGGTGCCGCAGCGGGTGCTGGCGGCGGGGGCGGAGGAGCTTCTTTGCTGCAGCCCGCCAGCATCAGCGTAGCGAGTGCAGCGATCAGTACTGAGCGTTTCATGGTCTTGATTCCCTTATCGATAAGTTAAGTCAGGATTTGGCGCGTTCCTCCTCCCGCTACCCGTGCCAAGCGTTAAATTATACTGGCTTTTGGTGCGACATTACAGGCCGCTCGTAGTGGCAGCGATGGCGGGAATGGAGCTGTCCCAGATTTCCGAAAACCGAAGATAGATGGAATGGCTCTCCGCTTCATCGTTGAGCCTGAGCACCGCGCGCGGCTGCGCCTGCACCGGGCGGCGCACGAAATGCAGCTGGTCTGCGAGCACGAAACTGTCCTGCGCGCGGGCCGCGTCGTCCTGGGTCTGATGGATGAACATGCGCTCGCTGAACTGGCGCAGAAGATCAAGCAGGCGCGGGCAGTCGTTGCGAATGTACTCGGTGTCGTGCACCGCGATATACAGGCGGTTGTCGCGCTCGCGCAGGAGGAACTCGCGCAGGAGTTGGTGCGTCCGCGGCGTATCGATTTTCAGATAAAAAAAATCCGCGTCGAATATGCGCAACTCGCGCCGCGCCAATCCGGCGATGCGCTCCAGCGCATCCAGGTACTCCTTGCGCGTGGAGAGCAGAATGCGTTCGGGCTGCCCGGAATCCAGTTCTTCAGTCATGTTGCATCAAGGCTTCGGTATACCAACGGCAGGTGCCGCATTATATCCACGCATTTGTTGCACGTGCTGGCCGGGGGGCTTCACGAATCCCTCGAATGGTTTAGAATCGTCCGCAAGGTAAAAACCAATATGCTGCGAATCGGACAAGCTGCGCCTCTCTTTTCCCTGGCCGACGCCGACATGGAGTTGGTCGGGCTTGCCGCGTTCAAGGGCAAGAAGAACGTCGTGCTCTATTTCTATCCGAGAGATGGCACGCCGGGCTGTACCCTGCAGGCGATCGAATTCTCCGATCACGACGAAGAATTCGAGAGGCATGATTGCGTGGTGCTGGGCGTTTCACCCGACGACTGCATTTCGCATGCGGAGTTTCGCGACAAGCACGGCCTGTCGGTTTGCCTGCTCGCCGATCCTGAAGGCGAGGTGTGCCAGAAGTACGGCGTGCGCGAGGTGAAGGAATGCGACGGGGTGAAGAAGGCCGGCATCGTGCGCGCCACTTTCGTAATCGACAAGAAAGGCCGCTTGCGGCACGCGCTGCACGGCGTAAATCCGCGCGGACATGCGATGGAAGTGCTGCGGCTGGTAAAAGAGATCAACCGCGAATGCAAATCGCCAAAGACACGGTAGTCGAGCTAGAGGTACGGCTGTCGGATGTACATGGCAATCTGATTCAGCAGACGGCGGAGCCGGTGCAATACCTGCATGGCGGCTATGAAGGCATGTTTCCGATAGTGGAAGAAGCGCTGCGGGGCAAGACCAGCGGCGACAAGATCGAGGTGCGCCTGGAACCTGAGGACGCCTTCGGCGAGTACGACGCCGAACTGGTACGCATGGCAGAGCGCACGCAGTTCCCGCCGGAACTGGAAATCGGCATGCAGTTCGAGCAGGAAAGCGGCAGCGACGGCGAGACATTAATCTTCACAGTCACCGATATCGCCGCGGATCAGGTGGTGCTCGACGGCAATCATCCGCTTGCCGGAATGGCTCTGCAATTTTCCTGCACCGTCGCGTCGGTGCGCGCGGCGACTACGGGGGAGGTCGAGCGCGGCTATGCCGACGATGATACCGCCGGACCACTGATTAGCGTAGTACAGTAGCGGCCAGGAAAAACCGCATCAGGCGGGCGGCCTTGCTTGAGCCGATAACAAGACAGTAACAGGCGTCGCCCAGGGGAGGGAGTATGTCAGGCATGCTCGGAGTCGTCAGCTATGGGCTGGGGACGATCGTCGGTTTTATCGTCCTCGCAGTCCTCGTATTCTGGTTTGTCCAGGATGTTACGCAGAAAAAACACGCGGTCCTGCGCAACTTTCCGGTAATCGGCCGGCTGCGCTATTTTTTCGAGAAGCAGGGCGAATATTTCCGCCAGTACTTGTTCATGAACGACCGCGAGGAGCTGCCGTTCAACCGCTCGGCGCGCTCCTGGGTTTACCGTCTGGCCAAAGCCGAGGGTGGCGTAATCGGGTTCGGCTCCACCAGCAATACCAACGAGACCGGCTCTATCCTGTTCGTCAACGCGCCTTACCCGGTGCTGGAGGAGGACCGGCTGCCCACTCCCTCGCTCATAATTGGAGAGACTTACGCAAGACTGCCCTTTGAGGCCAAGTCGATAGTCAACATCAGCGGCATGAGTTTTGGCGCCATATCGGCGCCTGCGGTGCGAGCGTTGTCGCAGGGTGCGGCGCTGGCCGGATGCTGGATGGACACCGGCGAGGGAGGGCTGAGCCCCTACCACCTTGAGGGTGGATGCGACATCATCATGCAGATCGGCACCGCCAAGTACGGTATCCGCGATCGTGACGGCAATCTGTCTGCGCAGCGGGCCAAGGAACTGGCGCCGCAGGTCAAGGCGTTTGAAATCAAGCTGTCGCAGGGCGCCAAGCCGGGCAAAGGCGGTGTGTTGCCCGCCGCCAAGGTGAGCGAAGAAATCGCCAGGATTCGCGGCATTCCGCCGGGCCAGGATTCGATCAGCCCCAACCGCCATCGCGATATTGCCAACGTGGACGAATTGCTCGACAAGATCGCCTATCTTCGTGATCTGACCGGTAGGCCCGTCGGCGTGAAGACGGCAATCGGCGGCTGGCAATTCATCAACGAATTGTGTGAAGCGGTAAATCGCCGCGGCCTGGAGTACGCGCCGGATTTTCTCGCTGTCGACGGCGGCGAAGGCGGCTCGGGTGCTGCGCCCCAGGCGCTGATGGATCACATGGCCCTGCCGATAGCCGAAGCGCTGCCGCGCGTGGTCGATGCCCTGATCGAATCGGGTTTGCGCCAGCGCATCCGCGTGATCGCGGCGGGCAAGCTGATCTCCTCGGCGCGTGCGGCCTGGGCATTGTGCGTGGGCGCGGATTTCGTCAATAGCGCGCGCGGCTTCATGTTCTCGCTGGGTTGCATCCAGGCGCTCAGATGCCATCAGAACAGCTGTCCCACGGGCGTGGCCACGCATGACAAACGCCTGCAACGCGGCCTGGTGGTGGCGGAAAAACACCTGCGCGTCGCGCAATACGCGACCGGCATGAACCGGGAGATCGACATGATCGCCCACTCCTGCGGCTGCCGCCAGGCGCGTGAACTGCGGCGCGAACACGTGCGCGTGGTGCAAAGCGCCGGGCAAAGCGTGGCGCTCAACATCCTCTATCCCTACCCTGAAGCGGCTTCCAAGCGCAGGGCGGCTTAGGTTCGCACGTGTCCGGTGTATCCGTCACTTACCCGGCGAGCAAGCTTTCGTAGGGGATACGAAGGCCGTCATGCAGCTTTCTGATCATGCGTAGGCTTAGTGGTCTCTTCCTATTCAATACTTCCGAGACGCGGCCGCTGGTGCCGATATAAGCTTCGAGGTCGCGAAGCGTCAGACCTTGTTGCTCCATCCGGAATTTTATGGCCTCGACCGGATCCGGTGGGCCGATGGGATAGTGCTTGTTCTCATAGGCTTCAATCAATGTGACGAGAACTTCCATCTCGTCCGCTTGAGGCGTTCCGGCCTTTGCCTGGAACACTGCGTCAAGACGGCGAAGAGCGGTGCGCAAATCGTCGTCGCTTCGGATGGGCTTAATTTTCATTTACGGTCTCCACGTCGATCTTGTCGTATTGCGTATGCGTGCCTATGAATTTTATCCAGGCAATACCGGCCCGATATTGCATTTCCACGACCAAACGGTACTTGTTGCCGCCGATATTGAATACAACCCGGTTGTTGCCGCAGATGCTGGCGTTACGGTAGGTCGATTTGACAGTCTGTGGCGAAATCCACGCAGCCTTTACCGCCTCCTCGTGCCAACTCTCGAGTGGGCCGCGCGCATCACGGTACGCCACTTGTTCCCAGAATTTCCTGAGCGTGCTTTTGGCGATGATTCGCATGCGTCGCAGCACCTCCCAAATTGGGAGAATTTTAGACCGGATTCCCGAAGGACGCAACTTTGTAGTGCACCTTGGGGAGGGTGCACTGAAATACCGACTCGACGCGACTGGTACGTTGATGCCGGCAATGTGGACGCACAATCGGCAATCGGTCTGAAAGCCAATATTGACAGCCAGTTCAAGCCGAGCGCTGTACGGTGTTCGCGACTCTGCGCGCCGCGTCGATCACATCGCTGGCGGTGATACCGAGCGGCCCCTGGCCCCGGGCAGCGAGTCTGTCACCTGCCGCACCGTGCAGCCAGACCGCCGCCGCAGCCGCCGCATCCGCGCTGGCGCCCTGCGCCAGCAGCGACGCGATCATGCCGGTGAGCACGTCGCCCATGCCGGCCGAGGCCATGCCCGGATTGCCGCTGGTATTGATCAGCCAGCTAGCGTCGGGGGCGGCGATGACGCTGCCGTTGCCCTTGAGCACGACTACGGCCTGGTAGCGCTGCGACATGTCGAGGGCGGCCTGGATGCGGTCACTTTGTACCGCCGCAATCGCGCAGCCGAGCAGGCGTGCCGCTTCGGCCGGGTGTGGCGTGAGCACGCTCGGGGCGCCGCGCTTGGGCAGGCGCGCCTGCAGGGTCTTGCTCGCCGCGATCAGGTTGAGCGCATCGGCGTCGAGCACCAGCGGCACATTTGCGTCCAGTACTTCGCGCAACAGTTGCTCGGCCGATTTCGCGGTGCCGGCGCCGGGGCCGGCGGCAAAAGCGGTGACTAAGCCGGCCTCCAGCAACTCACGCGGTGTGCGCAGCATCAGTTCCGGCTGGCTGTAGTCGAGGCAGGGCGGATGATCGGTGATCAGGCCCAGAAACACCTTGCCCGCGCCGAGCTTCAACGCCGCGCGCCCGGCCAGGACCGCGGCGCCGACCATGCCGTGCGCGCCACCCAGTACGCCCACGCTGCCCGCCTTGCCCTTGTGAAAATTGAGCGGCCGCTGCCGAAGCGCCTGGCGCAGAGAATCGGAGGAGGTGGTGGCGCCCTTGCTCGCAGGCAGCGCGCCGAAGTCGAGGCCGAGATCGGCGACGCGGATTTCGCCACAGTGATCCGGCCCGTCCAGGGTGAGCAGGCCGGGCTTGAGCGCGATGAAAGTGATGGTGTGCGTGGCGCGCACGGCAGCGCCCATGACTGCGCCGGTATCGGCGTTGATGCCGCTGGCGATGTCCAGCGCCAGCTTGGGTCCGGTCAAACGGTTGATGCCGGCGATGATGTCGGCGTAGCCGTCTTCGAGCGCGCGGCTGAGACCGATGCCGAACAGGCCGTCCACCACCAGGTCCGGTCGCAGCGCCGCCGGCGGCGCGGCATAAGTATTGCCGCCGCACGCGCGCCATTTCCTGAGCGCGGCCAGCGCATCTTCGGACAATTGGTGTTC
>CAKKSJ010000088.1 GCA_919902965.1 Burkholderiales bacterium | reverse complement strand
GAGAACGGATAGGCAGCGCCGGATATTTCGCGATGGCCGCCGGCCTCCATGAGGCGCACGCCGATCAGGTTTCCAATTTGGGCGTGCGCGCTGCCCGACATTTCATGCACCATTACCGGCGCCGCTTCGGTGTCCAGCGCATCGCACAGGCGCATGCCTGCGCCCGGCAGAACTTCGGTGATTGTGTAAAGCCGCAGCGGCTGGCGGCGTAGCTGTTCGATCCAGGACCGCTGGCCCGGCGTGAATGCCGGACCGCCAGGTCCGAGCAACAGCTCCGCCACATTGCGCTGTACTCCCTTGACGGCAATGCTGCCCTCGGCCAGCAGCCACTCCATCGCATTGATCTGCACCGCCTCCCAGTCGTGCTCGTCCAGTTCTTGCAGCCGCGTTTGCTCTGCCTTGTCCAGATCATCGTTCAGCATGGCCGCGATCGATGTCTTGATCGCTTTTGCGTGGCGGCTGCTCAGCCACAGGATCGCCTTGCCGACACCCCCGTCCTTGTCTTCTTCGGCAACCGGCTCCTTGGTCTCCTTTCCGCAGCACTTCTTGAATTTCTTGCCTGAACCGCAGGGACAGGGATCGTTGCGGCCGACTTTTGGCTGGTTGCGAACGATCGTGCCACCGCCTTCGCTGTCCTGCGGCGGCCAGCCGGATGCCGTATCGCTGCTTGGTTCGCTTGGCTCGGAAAGGTCGTAGCAATTCCAGCCCGCCATTTCCTCCAGAGCATCGCGGATATAGCGGTTGTGTTCATTCGCCGCAGCCTCGGCCAGGCAGTCCTCCACCGGCATGGCGGCATACTTCTCGAACCACTTTAGACCCGTGACCGTCGGATCTATCAGGCCCGCGTCGAACCAGCCGCGTATGTCGTTCATCAGCGGCTGGGGACCGAGTTCGCAGGCGGCATCGACTGCCCAAGTCAGGAAATCGCCGTCTCCACCGTCCTCATCCGGTCCGGCTTGCCGCAGGAGATTCGCTTCCTCTTCGCACAAGGCCTTGATGTACGCAAGCACGCTGTCGCGATCCCCATCGCCCTCAAGCACACGCACCACCAGTGCGTGCAGCGCAGCATGGCGGCACCACAGGTAGGCGCCGCTATCCTCGGCCAGCGCCTTGAGCGGCGCGATGTCGCCGTCGCACACCGAGGCCAGCATCCGTCCGAGCTGGACGCCGACGTCGTCAGCGAACAGTTCATCGGCGCGCTCGTCGGAGCAATGGCAGGCCCGGACCAGCGGCCGGTAGGCGCGGGATTCGC
>CAKKSJ010000087.1 GCA_919902965.1 Burkholderiales bacterium | reverse complement strand
CCATCGAAAAAGGCAGGCTCTACTGCCTGCAGACGCGCAACGGCAAGATGAACGCGCGCGGCATGGTGCGCAGTTCGGTGGAAATGTTCAAGGAAGGGTTGATCACCAAGGAGCGCGCCCTGCTGCGCGTCGAACCGCCCATGCTCGAGCAGTTGCTGGTGCCGCAGCTGTCGCCGAATTTCCGCGGCAGATCGCTGGCGCAAGGATTGCCGGCTTCACCCGGCGCCGCCTCCGGCAAGATCGTGTTCGACGCCAACACTGCCGAAGCACGGGGCAATGCAGGCGAAAAGGTAATTCTGGTGCGCGAGGAAACCAAGCCGGAAGATATCCATGGGTTTTTCCGTGCGCAAGGCATACTCACCAGTCGCGGTGGCAAGACTTCGCATGCCGCGGTGGTCGCACGCGGTATGGGCAAGCCCTGCGTTTCCGGTTGCGAGCAGATCGTCATCGACGACAAAGGGCGCAGCGCCGTCATCGGAGAAACCACACTGCACGAAGGCGACGTGATCACCATCGACGGCGGCACCGGCCATGTCTACGCCGGCGAAGTGCCGACGGTGGCGGCGGAATTCTCGGAAGAGATGGCCACGCTGCTCGCCTGGGCGGACGAGACTGCGACGCTCAAAGTGATGGCCAATGCGGATACACCCGAGGACGCGATTCGCGCGCGCGAATTCGGCGCGAAGGGTATCGGCCTGGTGCGCACCGAGCGCATGTTCAACAGCACCGATCGACTGCCGATCATGCAGGAAATGATCCTGGCCGAGACGGTGGAGCAACGCCAGGCGGCTTTGGACCGGCTGCTGCCCATACAGCGTTCGGATTTCAAGGGAATTTTCAAGGCCATGAAGGGCTTGCCGGTGACCATACGCCTGCTCGATCCGCCGATGCACGAATTCCTGCCGACCGCCGCGCAGCTGGAGCTGGAGATCGCGAATCTGCATCATCTGACCGACACGATCAAAGGTCTGGAAGAATTGCCTGAAACGATGAAACTGCTCAATCCCAGGCTCTACCAGCAATATGCCGACGGTCTCACCAAGCTGATGGGCGGCTTGCAGGTTTTCAAGGAGTCGCATCTGGAAGAGGATGTGATCCACAAGAAAGAAACCATCCTCAAGAAAGTCCGCGCTCTGGCCGAGGTCAATCCCATGCTGGGCCACCGCGGCGTGCGCCTGGGTATCACCTACCCGGAAATCTATGCCATGCAGATCCAGGCGATACTCGAAGCCGCTGCACTCTGCGCGCGCGAAGGAACCGAGATTTATCCCGAGATTATGGTGCCGCAGGTCGCCACGGTCGAAGAGATGATGCGCATCCACGCCAAGGTGCAGCGCATCCACAAGGTGGTCGAACTGACCCATGGCATCAACGTCAAATTCAAATTCGGTTCCATGCTCGAGGTCGTGCGCGCCTGCCTGCGCGCAGGTCGCATGGCCCAGGACGCGGAGTTTTTCTCTTTCGGCACCAACGACCTGACTCAGGCAACGTTCTCGTTCAGCCGCGAGGATGCGGAGAACAAATTCCTGCCGGCCTACAACGAGACCGGCATCCTGCAGGACAATCCCTTCGAGGTGCTGGACATCAAGGGCGTGGGGCAGTTGATGAAAATGGCAGTCGAAAGCGGGCGCCAGAAGCGGCCGGATCTCAAGGTCGGTATCTGCGGCGAACACGGCGGCGACCCCGCATCAATACATTTTTGCCATAGCATCGCGATCGACTACGTGTCCTGCTCCGGGCCGCGCGTGCCGATCGCGCGCCTCGCCGCTGCACAGGCGAAATTGCTCGAAAAGAGCTACAAGGGTCTGAAATGAGGCTGCGCTGCATTGGGCGGAAATGGCCTGGTTCGTCTACCTGATCGAGTGCAGGGACGGAAGCATTTACACCGGTATCGCGGTCAACGTAGCGGCGCGCTACGCAGCGCACCTGAGCGGAAAGGGCGCGCGCTATACGCGTTCCCACCCGCCCTTGCGATTGCTTGCGGCGATCGAATACGCGGATCGCTCGGCCGCGTCCAGGGCTGAGTGCCAAATCAAGCGTTTGTCACCGCGCGACAAGCGCGAATTCGGCCGCCGGCACGGCGCCAGTTAGGGCGGGCGCAGGCGTGCTGCATATCTGCGTCGGCGTCGCCATTCCGGCGAGGGAAATCGAGATCAATGCGATTCGCGCCCAGGGGGCCGGGGGGCAGAACGTCAACAAGGTTTCCAGCGCAATCCACCTGCGCTTTGACATCGGCGCATCGTCGCTGCCGGACCTGTATAAAGAACGCTTGCTGGGCCTGCGCGATCAGCGCATCAGCAAGGACGGCGTGATCGTGATCAAGGCGCAGCAGCACCGCAGCCGGGAAAAAAACCGGGAAGAAGCCTTGCAGCGGCTGCGGGAACTGGTCCGCGGCGTTGCGCTGACGCGGAAAAAGCGCAGACCGACCAAGCCGACGCGGAGTTCGCAAAGAAAGCGCCTGGACCACAAGACCAGGCGTGGTGCGGTCAAACTGATGCGCGGGAAAGTGACGGAATGATGCAAGGGAGCCTAGCCAAGGCCGGCGCAGGAACTCCCTTCGGGCAGCCTTCCATGTCCTTTGCGTTCAGCTGCTATCGACAAGAAATGCATCTGCTTGACGCAGATCAAAAGTGCTTGGCAAGCCAAGGGCTAAATGCTCAAATACGATAGTTCCTGGCGGGGTCCACGGACTTCGATGGAAGCACGATCGGGCGAGGTGAGTTCATGACCATGGAAGAACGCATAGAGATCCGCGGCGACGATGTATTCGCGCTTACGGACAAAGGCGATGAAGAACTCAAGAGAGGATCGACGGAACTCTCCAATTCCGCGCTCGAGCTGCTGGTGCTGCTAGACGGAAAATCGAGCATAGCCGAAATTACGCAGCGTACCAAGGTGCTTTCATCCGAGGAAATCCGGCAGACCGCGCAGCTGTTGGCGCAGGGCGAGTACATCAAGCCCGCAACCCTGGAACAGGAACTGAATATCGACTTCAGTTATTTCTTCGCCGAACAGGCGCCGGCCGAGCCGTCTGCGCAAGCCGCCGAGCAGGCGCGCGGCGAAGCGGAAAACGGCACGACGGCGCTGAAATTAAGCGGCTATTACGTAAGCATCGCCCGCAAAGCGGCGAAAAAGATCGAGCCGCTGGATGGAACGAGCTATCACATGCTGGTCGTAGAGGACGATCCCGAACTGCAGCGCGCCCTCAAGTTCTTGCTGACCATGGAAAAGTTCGTGCCGCGACTGGCCGCCAACCGTGAGCAGATACTGGAAGCCCTGCGCGCATCGCCCTTGCCTGACGTGGTACTGCTCGATGTGGGCCTGCCGGATATCAATGGTTTCGATGTTCTGGCGCGCCTGCGCTCGCATCCGCAGCTGAAATCCATACCGGTCATCATGCTGACCGGCAAGGCGCAACGCGAGGATGTCATGCGTGGGCTGGCCGGCGGCGCCGACGGTTACATCACCAAGCCCTTTGACCGCGATGTACTGCTTACCGGCATCAGGTCCGTGCTGGGTCTGCGCTAGGTGAAGTGCATGCACGCCCCGCGCCTGACCGGGAACCGCGAATGATAGGGCGGGCTGCCATCCGGGCTGCGCTGATCGCGCTGGCAATCAATCTTGCTGCGGGTCTGTCCGCGGCCTGGGCCGCAGGCGACGCGGAGCGCGGCAGACTACTCTACGAAACGCGCTGTGGCGCCTGCCACAAGAGCAGCGTGCACAGCCGCAGTGCGCGCAAGGCAACATCGCTCACCGGTCTGCGCGCGCAGGTACAGCGCTGGAGCGGGCAGGCGGGCGGCAGCTGGAGCGCGGGCGATATCGACGCTATGACGCTGTATCTCAATCAGCGTTTTTATCATTTTTCCTGCCTGCAAGGCCTGTGCAAGGGCAATAGGGCGCCGATCACCGGTTGAAGGCGCCGGTGTGCGCAAGCCGCGGCAAGGAACCGGCCGGCGGACGGCGCGGCGAATATTCGCGCGCTTCAATTCGACATAGAGGTAAATACATGGATCAAGTAACCGGCGGCGAGGCGTTTGTGCGCATGCTGCAACTGCACGGCGTGAAGCATATCTTCGGACTCTGCGGCGATACCTCGCTGCCGTTTTATGATGCGATGTACCGGCTCGAGCATGGAATACGGCATATTCTTACCCGCGACGAGCGCTCCGCTGCCTATATGGCGGACGGCTATGCGCGCGTGTCCGGCCGGGTCGGCGTATGCGAGGGGCCTAGCGGCGGCGGCGCGACCTACATTCTCCCCGGCATCGTAGAGGCAAATGAATCGTCCATCCCGGTACTGTGCTTCACTTCGGACATTTCAGTGTCGGCGCGGGGCCGCTACGCCCTCACCGAACTCGATCAGGAGGCCTTGTTCAGGCCGTTGACCAAATGGAACACGGTGCTCGATTCCGGCGCCGACATACCGCGCGTGCTGCGCAAGGCGTTCAAACAGATGACGACGGGCAGGCCGGGCGCGGTGCATATCGGTTTCCCCTATGACGTGCAAAGGCAGATGGTCGACGCAAGCGAGATCTGGGGCGACGCGAGCCTGAACCAATTTCCTTCGCGCCGCGCTTGCGCCGATCCGGCCGCGATCGCGGCAGCGGCCAAGCTGCTGGTGCAAGCCGAGCGGCCCTTGTTTATCGTCGGCGGCGGGGTGGTGATTTCGGGAGCGGAGCAGGAGCTGATCGCCTGCGCCGAACATCTGGGCGCGCCGGTCGCCACCACCATCAGCGGGCAGGGCAGCATCGGCGCTACGCATCCGCTGGCCCTCGGCGTAGTCGGCTCCAATGGGGGTACTCTGCCTACGCGTGCAGTGGTGCAGACGGCCGATCTGGTGGTGTTCGTCAGCTGCCGCGCCGGCTCGGTTACGACCGAGCGTTGGCGCTATCCCGCGCCGGGCAAGGTGGCAGTGATCCAGCTGGACATCGACGCAGCCGTGGTCGGCGCCAACTACCCGGTCGCGCTAGGCATGGTGGGCGATGCGAAGCTGACGCTCGCGGCCCTGCGCGACGAACTTGTCGCCGCCGGCGGGAATGCGCGCGCCTGGGGACGCGATGCGGTGGCGGCGGCGAAGCAGGAAAAATTCGTCGCATTTCGCCTGCTCGCCGAATCGGGCGTATCCCCGATCCGGCCGGAGCGCCTGGTGGCCGAACTCAATCGCGTGCTGCCTGGCGATGCCGTCGTCGTCGCCGACCCAGGCACGCCTTGTCCGTATTTCTCCGCCTATTTCGAGAACGAGCGCACCGGGCGGCACTTCATCAGCAACCGTGCACATGGCGCGCTGGGATATTCGATGGCAGCCGCAGTCGGTGCCTATTTCGGCCGGCCGGGCGCGAAGATCGTCTCGGTCATGGGCGATGGCAGTTTCGGCTTCACCGTAGGAGAGCTGGAGACCATCTGCCGGCTGAAAATTCCGCTCGCGATGGTGGTTATTTCCAACTCGTCCTACGGCTGGATCAAAGCCGGGCAGAAATCCGGTTTCGGCGAACGCTATTTCTCGGTGGATTTTTCCCGCACCGACCATGCGGCGGTGGCGGGCGCGTTCGGCATCAAGAGCTATCGTGTGGACGATCCGGCGAAACTGGCAGTTACGCTGAGACTGGCGGTCGAGGCGAACGAGCCGGTGCTGGTGGACCTTGTGTGCCAGCCCCTGGAGCAGGCAAACGCGCCGGTAAGCGAATGGATAGCCTGAGGCGCACCCGCCGCAGCTTCGGATCGGCTGCGCGGAAAAGCTTGCGGTGCGCGGGCGGCGACGCGATAATCCTAGCCGCACCGATCCCCTGTCTACCGCCACGGCTCCGTCATGCCCCATAGTCCCGCTTCTACTGCACTTGCGCGCTTTCGCGTCCTCGATTTGTCGCGCGTTCGCGCGGGCCCGACCTGCGTCAAGCAACTCGCCGATTTCGGCGCCGACGTGATCAAAATCGAATCGCCGCCGGGCTTGGATGCGAACGAAGGCATGGGCGGGCCGCGCAACGGTCCGGACTTCCAGAATCTGCACCGCAACAAGCGCGCGATGACGCTCAACCTCAAGCTCCCCGAAGGCCGCGAAGTCTTCGCAAGGCTGGCGCGAACCGCAGACGTCGTTGTCGAGAATTATCGCCCCGATGTCAAATACCGACTCGGCGTCGACTACGAGTCGCTCAAGGCGATAAACCCGCGCATCATTCTCGCCAGCATCTCCGGTTTCGGCCAGGACGGTCCCTACCTCGAGCGGCCGGGATTCGATCAGATTGCGCAGGGCATGAGCGGCCTGATGTCGGTCACCGGCCGGCCCGGAGAGGGCCCGATGCGCACCGGCGCGGCGATCGCGGACGTGAGCGCCGGCCTGTACGCCGCGCTGGGCATCCTGACAGCCTTGCTCGAGCGCGAAGCGTCCGGTCAGGGGCAGTGGGTGCAGTCCTCACTCCTGATGTCGGGGATCGCGCTGCTGGATTTCCAGGCGGCGCGCTACCTGATGGAGGGCGAAGTACCGCCGCAGGTCGGCAACGATCATCCGACCAGCATGCCGACTTCGGCTTATACCACCGCCGATGGCCACATTAACGTCGCCGCGTCGGGCGAGGGCATGTGGACGCGCCTGTGCCCCGCCATCGGGCGCCCGGAACTGCTTGCGCGGGCGGAATTCGACGGCGCGGAAAATCGCGCGAAGAACCGCAAGGCGCTGAATGCCGAATTGAACGCGGCCCTGAGCGCAAAAAAAAGCCAAGAATGGATTTCGATTCTGAACGCCGCGGGCGTGCCTTGCGGGCCGATCTACCGCATGGATCAGGTGTTCGCAGACCCGCAGGTACAGCATCTGCGCGCGGCAGCGAAGCTCAATCACCCGCAGCTGGGCGAGATTCACGTAATCAACCAGGCGGTGGGATTGTCACGCACGCCAGCCACCATGCTCAGTGCCACGCCCGAGATCGGCCAGCACACGGACGAAGTATTGGGCGAGGCGGGCTACGGCGCTGCGGAAATCGCAGCCTTGCGCAATAGCAAGGTTATTTGAGTTTTTCGGATTCCGCGGCGGGATTCGTTTTTCTCAGGGCCAGCGGAGTGAGTGCGTGGGGGATATCCCTTCGTTTTGTTGCGAAGTTTTAGAGGAACGTCATGGGTGAATTGATTACGCGCAAGGAAAACGCGGTCGGCTGGGTGATTTTCTCGAATCCGACCAAATACAACGCAGTCTCGAACGATATGTGGATGGCCTTGCCCAGGGCGATCGCTGCGTTTGACGCCGATCCCGAAGTGCGCCTGATCGTAATCACCGGCGAGGGCGAGAAGGCTTTCATTTCCGGCGCCGATATTTCGCAGTTCGAAAAAGCGCGCGGCAGCGCGGAAGCGCAGGCAATCTACAACCAGGCGGTGGTCGCGGCCTATGAAGCGCCGGTGCAGTGCAGCAAGCCGGTATTGGCCAAGATCCGCGGCATTTGCATGGGCGGCGGGCTGGGGCTTGCCGCTGCCTGCGATGTGCGCTTCGCAGCGGCGGACGCGGTTTTCCGCATGCCTGCGGGGCGCTTGGGGCTGGGTTATAACTACACTGGCATCAATCGCTTTGCGCAGATAATCGGGGCGGCGAACACCGCGGACATTTTTTTCTCTGCGCGTAAATTCGACGCCGCCGATGCGCTGGGAATGGGCTTCCTCAGTCGCGTAATGCCGGTGGCCGATTTCGATCGCGAATTCGCGGCCTATTGCGAACTGGTCGCCGAAAACGCGCCGCTCACCCTGGCCGCGGCAAAATTTTCGATACGCCAGACGGGATTGGACCCCGCTGCGCGCGATCTGGACAAGGCAGCGCGCATGATTGAAATCTGCTTTGACAGCGACGATTATCGCGAAGGCCGGCGCGCTTTCATGGATAAACGCAAACCCAAATTCCAAGGTAAATAGTCAGCGACAGACCAGTACTGGTATCTTGCTGTGGGTCAGCACTTTGTGCGTCTCGCTGCCCAGCACCAGCGCGGATAGTCCACGCCGGCCGTGCGAGGCCATCACGATCAGGTCGCATTTCTTTTGGGCTGCGGCGTTGATGATGGCCGCATAGGGGCTGTCGCTGGCGCTGTGGAAGATCTCGCAGGGCACTTTCTCCATTTCGGCTTCGACTTCGATCAGGGACAGGTAGCGGCGCGCTTGCTTTTCGGCAAATGCGGTCCGCGTCTTCGTCAGAGGGGCGCGCAGAACAAAGCCCTCTCCATAGTAGCTCGAACTGAAATCCGGGGTAGCGTAAAAGCCGGTGATTTTGGCGCCGAGTGCCTTAGCCAGTTTGACCGCCTGCCTGGCTGCTTTGATCGAAAGTTTGGAGCCGTCTGTCGGGACAAGGATGTGTTTGTACATACGCTTTCCTTTCGCTTCGGTCGAGGTCTGCCCGCGGCTGCGCGGTCGAGCGACCGCTAGTCGGGCGATCCGCTTCCTCTACCAGCTTAGGACGCCGGCGGTGCTCCGGTTTGATCAAAATCAATGCGGAGAAAAATCCAGGCCGCAAGAGGGGAAAACCTAGAACCGGTAACGAAATTCATTTTGTTACCGGCTGACTTAGGGGAGCACGAGGGGAATTATCCCCTCATTTTGTTACGGCCCCTCAGTCGTCCGTGTTTACGCTGCGTATGGTGACGCCACCGGACTTCTCATCGCGGTCCAGTTTGATCAGTTTCCTCGCTTCGGCCTCGTCCAGCAGCCGGCCGAACGAGCGAAAGCCGTAGAAGGTTTCGTTAAAGCCGGGATTGCGCCGTTTCAGCGCCTGTTTCACCATCGAACCCCAGATCTTTTCCTCCTCGCCGCGCTCTGCAATAAGTGCCTCCACGGTTTCCATGACGATGTCCAGCGCTTCCTGCTTTTTGTCGTTTTCCTCCTGTGGCTGGGTTTTGGTCTGGGCGCCGGCCTTGGGCGCGGATTTTTTGCGCGACTGTTTTTTGGCCTTTTCCCGCGCCAGATCGTCGTAGTAAATGAACTCGTCGCAGTTGGCGATCAACAGATCGGAGGTGGAATTCTTGACGCCCACGCCTATAACGGTCTTGTTGTTCTCGCGCAGCTTGGACACCAGCGGCGAAAAATCGGAGTCACCGCTGATGATGACGAATGTGTCGACGTGCGACTTGGTATAGCACAGGTCCAGGGCGTCGACCACCATGCGGATATCGGCCGAGTTCTTGCCTGACTGGCGCACATGCGGGATCTCGATCAATTCGAACGCCGCCTCGTGCATCGGCGCCTTGAATTCCCGGTAACGCTCCCAGTCGCAGTAGGCTTTTTTGACCACGATGCTGCCTTTGAGCAGCAATCGCTCCAGCACCCTGTTGATGTCGAACCTGTCGTATTTGGATTCGCGCACTCCCAGCGCGACGTTTTCAAAATCGCAGAACAATGCCATATTGATGTCGGCTGCGGCGCTCATGGTGGTCTCCGGCGAATACAGGTTAAATGACAGAGGCTATGCGGCGGCCAGCAAGGTCAGGGTGCGAGGTTCGCGCCAGCCGCATGCCGAGTTTGCGTATTGCATCGACTACCATGCTAGCGCGGAATCGGCGCCGGCGGGTAACTTCGGCGTCGCACAGCCTGCCCAAGCCGCATTCACATGGACGCGCTGAACACAGCTTCTGTCGTTGTTCGAGTCTATAATGATGAATGCCACGCGCCAGAAAACGCATCGGCAGCCTGCCCGGCAGCGGTGCACGCGAGGAAAGTGGTGCACCGAAAAAATGCAAGATACGGATTTCCTGACTGCCCGGGTAGTTTAATGAATTGAAATATCTGCAATAGCAATAGTACACTTGGCACCGGCTGTGCTGGCAGTTAGACGCAATTGAGCAATCCAATTATTTTCTTTTCTACTGGAGCAACAAAGCATGAATATCAAGCGCAAGACAATTGTTTCTCTGATGGGTTTGACCCTGGCGGTCGCGGCGGGCGCTGCCGGCGCCAAGCAGACGGTCAAACTCGTATTCATCGGTCCGCTCACCGGCGGCGTGTCGGCCAATGGCATAGGCGGGCGCAACTCCGCGGACCTGGCGGTACGCCTAAGAAACCAGGATCCCAAGGCCAAGTACAGCTATGAGCTGGTCAGCTACGACGACGAGTGCAAGCCCAATATCGCGGTGCAGGTGGCGACCAAGGCGGCCGCCGACAATTCGATCATCGCCGGCGTGACGCACTATTGCTCGGTCACCGCGGTGGCGACCGTGGACACTTATCATAAATTCGGCCTGCCGGTGGTGGTCTGGGGCGCGGTGCTGCCTTCCATCACTTACGGCAATAAGTATGCCGAAGTGCATCGCGTCAACGGCACCATGATCAATCAGAACGAAGTCGCGGCCAAGTTCATGAGCGCAATGAAATACAAGAAATGGGTGGTCATTCACGACACCACGGACTACGGCAAGGGCCATAACCAGTACTTCAGCCAGTACCTGAAACAGGCCGGCGGGCAGATCGTCGGCACCTTCGGCGTGACCGCGGACCAGCAGGACTTCACCACCGAACTGACCAAGGCAAAAGAACTCAAACCCGATGTGATCTATTTCGGCGGTTTGACCCCGCTGGGCGTGCGCATCCGCTCGCAGATGGAGAAACTGGGCGTCAAAGCCGTATTCGAAGGCACTTCCGGCATAAAGTCGGACGCGTTCATCGAAGGTCTGGGCAAGCAGCTTGCCGAAGGCTCGCTCTCGTTTATCGAAGGCGCGCCTTGGGAGAAACTGGCGGGCGGCCTGTTCTTCACCGGCAAATATTCGCTGCAGAAATACAACGAGCCCCCCGAGGCCTACGGCCCCTTCGCCTTCGCCGCAGCCAATCTGATCCTGGACGCGATCGAGAAAGTTGGCCCGAATCGCAAGAAAGTGACGGCCGAACTCGGCAGCACCAAGGATAGGGATACCATCGTCGGCAAGGTCACTTTCGACGATCACGGACAGAACATCGTGCCTTTGATCACCAAGTACGTAGTGCAGGACGGAAAATGGGTGGTATGGGAGGACAGCGAGTACGGTTCCGGCAAGCGCAAGCTGAAAGGGCAGTAAGCCACGAATCATCTGCGAGTGCGGATCTTGCGCGGACGGCGGCCCGGCCGCGCGGATCGCCGATTGCGTACGAACGATAAAGCCGTTCGCACGCAATCGGCGATCTTGGATAGACCCAAAATCGTGTTCGATTTTATTCATAACCGTGTTTTTCAGATACGGATAGGCTTTTCATCCGTAGCTGAAAAACACGGTTGGCGCGCGCAGCGCGCAGGTCTTTCTTGATAGCTCCTTAGATCGTTCCAATGACCCTCGGCCTCCTCAGCCAGTACGTCTTCAATGGCTTGATGCTGGGCATGATCTACGCCATGGTGGCGGTGGGATTCACGCTGTTTTTCGGCGTGCTCGACGTGATCAAGTTCTCCCACGGTGACGTGCTGATGGTGGGCGCTTTCACCGGCCTTGCGACCTACATCGGTTTGCAGGCGCTGGGCGTCGACTCGGTTGTGGCGCAACTGCTGGTGATGACCCTGGTGGCGACGCTGTCGATGGCGCTGCTGGGTGCGTTGATCGCTAAATACCTGGTGCTGCCGCTGCGCTTGGCGCCTGCGTTGAATACCCTGCTGATCACGCTGATGCTCGGCACTGTGCTGCGCGAGTCGGTGCGCCTGTTCTATCCGCAGGGCTCCAACCCGAAGCCGTTTCCGCGCCTGCTGCCGACGGACTCCCTGAGCTTCGGCAGTTTCACCTTGCGCGCTGACAGCATGATCCTGCTGCTCGCAGGTCTCGCGGCCATCGTCGCCGTGCACCTGGTGATCAACCGCACCAAGCTCGGACTGGCAATACGCGCGGTGGCACAGGATGCGGAGACGGCGCGCATCATGGGCATCAATTTCGAGTTCATCGTGTTGCTCACCTTCGCCATCGGTTCTGGCATGGCGGCGCTAGGGGGCCTGATGAACGGCCTGTACTACAACGAAGTCAATTTCGGCATCGGCCTGCTGCTGGGCGTGATCGGTTTTTCCGCCGCGGTGGTCGGCGGGCTGGGCAACATCTACGGCGCCATCCTCGGCGGGTTTCTGTTTTCCGCGCTGCAGAGCATAGGCGCGGTAACGCTGCCGGCAATGTTCCCCGGCACGTCCACCGCTTATAAGGACGTTTTCGCCTTCGCCGTGGTGATCATCTTCATGGCGTGGCGGCCCACTGGCCTGATCGCCGAGAAAAAAAGCGAGCGCGTATGAAGCGCCTGTTCGACTCCGCTTCGGCCTTCCCCGCGCTCGCGAGCATGGCGGGCATCACCCTGATCTCGGTGCTGTTCCTGCATGCCGAATCCCAGGAGGAGGTCCTGGGCCTCACCGCGGGCGCGGTGGTGATGCTGTTGCTGCTCGCGCGCTTCGGCTGGAACGCGCTGGCGGCAGCCTCGTTCGCGGGCCACAGCCGCATGGGGCAGGGCGCGGTGCTGGCCGGGGTGCTGATCGTCGTTGTGGCATTCTACGACCAGCATTTTCCGCTGCTGATGCTGACCACGGTGCTGCTCTACATCGTGGTCTGCCTGGGCCTGAACCTGCAGTTCGGCTATGCGGGGGTGGTCAATTTCGCCGGCGCAGCCTTCTTCGGCATCGGCTGCTACACCGCGGCTGTGCTGACCAGCCATACCGGGCTGCCGCACCTCGCGGTGGTGCTCATCGGCGGCCTGATGGCGGCGGGCATAGGCTCGCTGCTGCTCCTGCCGGTACTGCGCACATCGGGCCATTACGCGGCGCTGGTCACCATCGCCTTCAGTATTCTGTTCCGCGTGTTTATCGAGGTGAACGACACCCTCGGCGGCCCGCAGGGAATGAAGGTGGACGGGATGGAGATTTTCGGCTGGAAGCTGAACGACAGCCTGCAGTTCGGCGAGATCGAGATTTCCTTCTACGCCAATTACGTGTTGATCGCGCTGGTCATGGCGGCGGTCGCCTTCATGCTGGTGCGGCGCCTGGAGCGCTCGTGGATCGGTCTTGCCCTGGATGCGGTGCGCTTGGACGAGACCGCAAGCGCGGCGTTCGGCATCGACGTCGCGCGCTGGAAAATCACCGCTTTCACCCTGGGCAACTTTCTCATCGGCCTGGCCGGCGCGGTGTACGCGATGATGACCGGTTTTGTCGCACCGAACGCCTTCACTTTCGGCGATTCGCTGATCCTGGTGTCCATCGTGATCCTTGGCGGCATCGGCAATCCCTGGGGCCTGACGGTGGCCGCGGCCATCGTGCTGATGATGCCGGAGAAACTGCAGTTCATCCAGGAATACCGCCTGCTGCTGTTCGCGGGACTGGTGATCCTGATTCTGCTGTTCCGCCCGGGCGGGCTGATGCCGCGGCAGGTGCGCAACTATATTCCCGGCTGGAAGCCATGAGCCCGACAGGCCGTCCCGAGGGCGAAGCCTTGGCGCGAAGCGACAAGGTAAGCCAATGAGCAACACACTACTGAGCTGCGAGGACCTGTCCATGCGCTTCGGCGGCCTGGTGGCGCTGAACCAGCTCAACCTGTCGGTGAACACCGGCGAGATCCTCGGCCTGATCGGACCCAACGGATCGGGCAAGACCACGTTCTTCAACGTGATCACGGGCATCTACCAGGCGAGCGACGGCAGGGTGGACTACCAGGGCCACGACCTGGCGCGCATGAGCGCGCAGCAGATCTACCGCGCCGGAGTGACGCGCACCTTCCAGCGTTCGCGCCTGTGCCTGCCGCTGTCCATTTTCGACAACCTGATGATAGGCAACCACCGCCGGCTGAATCACGGCCTGTGGTTCAATCTCATGCGGCGCGAAGCCTTCCGCAGCCAGTTTGAGGAGCAATACGTCAAGGCGCGCGAACTGGTGCGCACCTTCAGCGCGCCGCTGGCCGAGCGGCTGACAGAGGCGGCGGGCAGCGTCAACATGATAGACCGGCGCCGCATCGAGATCTGCCGCGCCCTGATCAGCGAGCCGACGCTCCTGCTCCTGGACGAGCCTTCGGCGGGCATGACGCACGAAGAGACGCGCGAGCTGATGGACGACATCCTCGTGGTGCGCGAGCACATGCCCGGCCTTTCGGTGATCATCATCGAGCACGAGATGAATGTGATAGAGCGCATCACCGAGCGCTGCATAGTGCTCAACTTCGGGCAGAAAATCTGCGAAGGCCCCTATGCCGAAGTCGCTGCTGACCCGCAGGTGCAGGAAGCATACCTGGGAACCGAGTAAGCATGGCTACGCTCCTTTCCGTCGAAAACGTTTATTCCGGCTACGACAAGGCGGATGTGCTCGAGGACGTGTCGCTATCCGTTGCGGCGGGCAGCATTACCTGCATCCTCGGCTCCAACGGTTCGGGGAAGAGCACTTTGATCCGCGCCATCCTCAGGCTCACGCCGCCGCGCCGCGGCCGCGTGCTGTTCGACGGCGCCGACCTCGCCGGCCTGCCCACGCACCGCGTGATCAGTACCGGCATTTCCTGCATCCCTGAAGGGCGCAAGGTGTTTCCCAAGTTGTCGGTGGTCGAGAACCTGCGCCTGGGCGCCTACCAGCAGAGTGACGCCGACAAGATCGCCGGCCGCCTCGCGCAGGTGTTCGGAATTTTTCCGCGTCTCAAGGAGCGCGCGGCGCAGCTCGCCGGCACCATGTCGGGCGGCGAGCAGGCGATGCTGTC
>CAKKSJ010000086.1 GCA_919902965.1 Burkholderiales bacterium | reverse complement strand
GACACGATACTGCTTGCCGCCGGTTTTTATGACCGCGTACATGTTGAGACTCCAAAAAACAATACCACAGTGAATGCAAGGAACCCGAGATGATACAGCAATTTAGCTTTGGCAGTCAAAAGCTTTATGCTATGATTTCCGGCCTCTCGAATCCGTTTTCCAGCGCTGGTTTCCTGTCCGCCCTCCCGTGCCCATAGAACCTATCCGATCTCTCATCGACGCCGACATGCGTGCCGTGGACGCGATGATCCGGCAGCGCCTCGAGTCCGACGTGGTGCTGATCCGCCAGGTGGCGGAGTACATCATCGCCGGCGGCGGCAAGCGCCTGCGCCCGGCCATGCTGCTCCTGGCTGCGGGCGCAACCGGCTATGGCGGCGCGCATCACCATGAACTTGCCGCGGTGGTCGAGTTCATACACACCGCGACGCTGCTCCACGACGACGTGGTCGACGAGTCCGGGCTGCGCCGCGGGCGCAAGACCGCGAACTCCGAATTCGGCAACGCCGCCAGCGTGCTGGTGGGCGATTTTCTGTATTCACGCGCGTTCCAGATGATGCTCACCGTGGACGATATGCGCGTCATGGCGGTGCTGGCCGAAGCCACCAACACCATTGCCGAGGGGGAGGTGCTGCAGCTCCTGAACGTGCACAACGCCGACGCCGACGAGGCGCGCTATCTCGAGGTGGTGCGGCGCAAGACGGCCAAGCTTTTCGAAGCGTCCACCCGCCTCGGCGCCATCCTCGGTGGCGCAGCGCCGGACATCGAAGACGGCCTCGCGCGATATGGCATGCACGTGGGCACCGCGTTCCAGCTGATAGACGATGTGCTCGATTACTCGGGCGACCTGAATGAAACCGGCAAGAATCTGGGCGACGATCTCAACGAAGGCAAGCCCACGCTGCCCCTGATCTACGCCATGCGCCAGGGTTCGCCGGCGCAGGCGCAAACGGTGCGCGATGCGATCGAACAGGGCGGGCGCGACGACTTCGCAGCGGTGCTTGCCGCCATTACCGATACCGGGGCGCTGGACTATGCGCGTGAGCAGGCACTGCGCGAAGCCGGGGCGGCCTGCGCCGCGATTCAGAATCTGCCGAATTCTAATTATCGCGACAGTTTGCTACAATTAGCCGACTTCGCGGTCAACCGCAACCATTGACCGCGTTCATTTTCGGGGGTGCGCCCCCTTTCGTCACACCTCGGGGTGTAGCTCAGCCTGGTAGAGTACTGCGTTCGGGACGCAGGAGTCGGAGGTTC
>CAKKSJ010000085.1 GCA_919902965.1 Burkholderiales bacterium | reverse complement strand
GTTTCCGCATCCGGGGCCACGTCGTAGACCTGGATGCCCATGTCGCTGAAGGTGGTGATAATGGACTCGATCTGCTCCGCATCCACCAGATCGTCGGGCAGATGATCGTTGATTTCGGAGTAGGTGAGAAAGCCGCGCTCCTTGCCTAGTTTAATCAGGTTCTTCAGCCGCGTGCGCCGTGCCTCCACGTCCTCCGGCTTTTGCTCGCCTTTGCGCAGATCCGCCTTCTGCTTCGCCGTGAGCTTCGCCGCCTGTTGCTTGGCGATTTGCCTGGCGATTTGCTTCGGCGTCTGCTGCGGCTTCGCCGCCACGGCCTCCGGCTGTCCGGCTTTGGCTTTTGCGGGTGGCTTGGCCGCTGCCTTGCTCTTGTCCGACTTCTGAACCTTGCCCGCTTGGGGCTTGGCCTTGACCGGCACAGTCGCCTTGGCCGCCAGCTTGGACGCGGGCTTGAGCGCGGTCTTCGCGGTCGGCTTGGCGTGCTTGGCCAGCGGCTTGGTCTTGGCTGTGGGTTTTGCCTTGGCCAGCGGCTTCGTCCTGGCCAGCGGCTTGGTCTTCGCCAAAGGCTTTTTCTTCGCTAGTCGCTTGGTTCCGGCCACTGGTTTTTTCTTCTGCGGCGAGGCCGCCTTGCGTGCAGCCCTGGGCGTGGCGGCATTGGCTTTTGCGGCGGCGGGTTTCTTGGCTTGATGTGCGGCCATGAGCTTGTCCTAAGTCGGTGAAGTATTTGAAAAAAAGTCGTCGATTATACCACGGGGCGGTTCGTTTTCGGTGGCTGATCCAGCGCCGCCAGGCGCTTGGTGAGTGCGTTCATCAGCGCGATATCGGCCGCATCCAGCGCACCTGTTTTGCTCTTGCGCTGCAATTCGTTTAACTGTTGGTGCACTCGCTGGCGCTCCAGCCGCGGCAGGGCATCGCGGAACTCGCCTTCGGCCTGCTCCGGCGACAGCGCCAGGACCATGAGCTCCGATCGAACCTGCCGCAGCAGGGTTTCGTGCGGGCTGCCGCGAAAATGGTCTATCAACATCAGTTCGGAACCCGCGTCCGGGTTGCCGTGCGCATATTCGGCGAGCGCCAGCAAAGCCTTGGCCTCGGGATTATCGCCGCGGATGATTTCAGCAGACAACTCGGACGCGAGCGCCGGCTTGACCAAGACACATTCAAGCAGGCGCAGTTCAAAGCTCTTTACCGCAGCGCGGGCCAGCTTGGGCGGCGCAGGGCGCTGCCACGCGCTTTGCGCAGGCGCGCTGCGCTGCAACTCGCACAGGCGCTCCACTTCCTGTTGGGTCATGCCGCTGATCTCTGCAACCTGCTTCACGAGCTGTAACTGAAGTCCCGGCGCTGCCACGCTTTTGAGCAAAGGCTTGGCTTCGTGCACCAGGCGCGAGCGGCCCTCGGCGGTATTGGTGTCCACGCGCGCGCGCAACTGGCCAAGCAGATAGGACGAGAGCGGCTCGGCGTGCGACACCAAATCCTCGAACGCGTCCTTGCCCCTGGCGCGCACATAGCTGTCCGGGTCCTCGCCTTCGGGCAGGAACAGGAAGCGCATGGCCTTGTGATCGAGCGTCGCCGGCAGGCTGACTTCCAGCGCATGCCAGGCCGCCTTCCTGCCGGCCGCATCGCCATCGAAACTGAACACGATCTCGTCGGCCTGGCGCAGCAGCTTCTGCACGTGGGTGGGCGTGGTCGCCGTGCCCAGCGTCGC
>CAKKSJ010000084.1 GCA_919902965.1 Burkholderiales bacterium | reverse complement strand
ACCACAATTGAGCAGCCCCGCACTGATCTGACCTTCCGCCGCTATCGCGACGGCGCCACTAGCTGGAAGCGCATGCAGGACAAGGTTCTGCGCGGCGATAAGTCGTATCAGTGCCCAACCTATTCGCAGGCGACGCCGCCCTGTCAGGGCAATTGCCCCGCCGGCGAGGATATCCGCAGCTGGCTCAACATTGCGCGCGGCATCGAGAAGCCCCCGGTCGGCGCCGACGGCAAGCCGACCATGCCCTGGCAGGAATACGCCTGGCGCCGGCTGACCGAGTGCAACCCCTTCCCCGCCATCATGGGCCGCTGCTGTCCTGCACCCTGCCAGGACGGCTGCAACCGCGCCAAGGTGGAGGACTATGTCGGGATCAACGCGGTTGAGCATTTCCTGGGCAACTACGCGATTGAAAAGGGTCTTGGCTTCGCCAAACCCGATAAGGAAACCGGCAAGCGCGTTGCCATTATCGGCGGCGGCGTCGGTGGCCTGGCCTGCGCCTATCAATTGCGCAAGAAAGGCCATGCCTGCGTCGTGTTCGAGGCCTACGGCAAACTCGGCGGCATGATGGCATTCGGCCTGCCGACCTACCGGGCGGACCACGCCATGGTCGATCTCGAAATCAAGCGCATCATCGATATGGGTGTCGAAGTTCACCTCAATACGCGCGTCGGCAAGGATGTCAGCTTCGCGGATCTGAAGCGCGATTTCGATGCCATTTTCATCGCGATTGGCGCGCAACAAGGCAACAGCCTCGATGTTCCGGGCGCCGACGCCCCGAATTGCATCGAGGGCCTCAAGTTCCTGCGCGACTACAACGAGGGCCGCCTGACCGATTTCAAACAGCGCGTCATCGTCATTGGCGGCGGCAACACGGCGATGGACGTGGCCTCGGTGGCCTTGCGCACCGGCGCACTCAATGCGCAGGGCCGGCACGAGAACGCCAAGGTGCTGATCGCCTATCGCCGCACCATCGCGGAAATGCCGGCCGACGAGATTGAAATCAATTCCGTAGTCCGCGAAGGCGGCGAAATCCAGATCCACGTGATCCCGGTTTCCGTGGTCAAAGGCGCTGACGGCAGGGCTAGTGCGCTGCGCGTCGCCAGGGTCGAGTGGGTCAACAAGAAAATGGTCATCAAGGAGGGCTCCGAGTACGACATTCCCTGCGACCTCATTATTGCGGCGACCGGGCAGTCGGTCGAGTGGGACGACATGGCAGGGCTCAAGAACGCGAGGAATCTCGCCAATATCGACAACGCGTTCCAGGCCACCGCGACACCCGGCGTGTTCATCGGCGGCGACGCCGTCGTGCCGGATCTTCTGACCACGGCTATCGGTCACGGCCGCATCGCCGCGGAAGGCATCGACGACTATATCTCCGGCAGGCCGGTCGAGAAACGGCCCAAGGTCGACAAGAAGCTGTTCGACCTGACGCGCAAGATGGCCGAAAAAGGCATCAAGCTCGAAGAGTTACATGAGCCATTGCGCGGCACCGATGTTTCCAGCATCGCGATCCACAACTACGACAACCGCTCGGATCGCGCCCTGGTCAAGCCCGAAGAACTGTTCCTGGGCCACTTCGCCTACGCGCGGCGCAGCGTGCGCGACATGAACAAAATCGATGTCGCCAATGTGCTCGGCAACTCCCAGGAACGCATGATCGCCCTGTCCGAGACCCAGGCGCAGGCCGAGGCCAAGCGCTGCATGAGCTGCGGGCAGTGTTTCGAATGCG